>JBIIHV010000181.1:0-3984 GCA_044235415.1 Ilumatobacteraceae bacterium
TGACAGGTTTCGACGTCAGAATCTTTGGTCGGACGTGCGACCCGAGTTGCTCAGACTCGTAAAACGGGGCACCAATACAACTGCCAACAAGCAGTTCGCTCTCGCCGCCTAGTTCCTAGGGGGTAGAGAGCAATCGTGAGCCGCAAGGTCGCACGGGGCCGATCCACCGCAGCCCGGCAACAGAAGCGGGGGATGGCGACGGGAAAGACCGTTGGCGCCGGGGAAGACCGGTGGCACCGCGGAAAGACGCGGCGCGGGCCGATTCGTCGGCCAGCCGACCCGCCGGCGGTGTTGCGTCAGCACCAGTGACGGGGATGGTCGTATCGCGTTCGCTCATTGGCTGATGGACGGGGGTTCGATTCCCCCCAGCTCCACCACTGCACGGGTCGTTCCCGTCGGCCGCCGTCAGTCGAGTGGCTGCACGCCGTCGACGTCGTGCCGGAATTTCCCCGCGTCCAACCAGTGGCGGATCTTCAGCACGGTGTTCGCGGCGTACCTCGGTACGAGTTGCCGATGCTCGGCATTCGTCGTCGCCAACAGGTCGTTCAAAAGCACCAGGTTCCGCTGTGCGACGAGGGCCTCGAAGTCGTCGTGGCCGATACGCGGCAATTCTGCGACGGAGGCGTATCCCGCACGGAACGCCTCGACCAGCTCGTCTTCCGGCCGCAGATGGTACGTCGACACCGCAATGTCCTGCGCAGGCACGCCGAGTCCCGAATCGTCGAAGTCGAGGACCGAGAGCCTGCCGCGCACCCACTTCACGTTCCACTCGTGGACATCGGCATGGATCGGCCGCAGAGGACCGGTGACGACGCGAGACGCCACCTCCGCGACTATCCCCACCGCCCTGCGGAGAATGACGATCTCGCCAGTCTGAAGATCGAGATGCGCGGCATCCAGCCTGTCGGGCATGTTCCAGAACACGTCCGTGAGCCTCGGTAGGTCGGCACCCGGCGGGAGACTCCATCGCGACGCGTGGTCGTGCATCGTCGACATGGCCCTCCCCATCGCCGCCGCCTTCTCGACCGTCGGTGCGTGGCCGACGTCGCGACCGGGCAACCACGAAAAGACGACGGCGTGGACGTCGCGATCCAAGTCGTCCGAACGAAGCGTCGTGACGAAGCTTCCGTTCGCGTTGGCGAGTGGCGCCGCGACCGACAGATCCGTGTCGCGGGCCAACGCCGCCATCCATGCAACCTCGGCCGCCACGTGTTCGGGGTCGCGACGGGAGTTGACGTTGAGTCGGAGGGCGAACCGTCCCCCTTCGGCGGTGTCGACCCGGAACGTGGTGTTGAAGCCGTGTCTGAGCAGCGCGAGCCGTCTCGCGTCGATCTCGTACTGCGCAAGGACGGCGCCGGCAAGGACGCGCATCCGAGCGACCTGCGCGCGCATGCCGAGATCGCCGAAGCTGATCGCCGCACCCACGGTGACGACGCTACAAACCGAGGCCGTCGCCCTCCGTCGCACCGGACACGACCGGCGGGGCACGCCCGCACCGGAGTCGCCCGTCGCGACCAAACCCGGAGGGGCTTCCGCGGCCCCTTCGGTCCGTGCGCGGGGCGGTCCGATGGTTCGGCGAGACCCACCGCATCGCGGTCTCGGTACCGTGTCGGTGTGCCAGACCGCTCCCGCATTGCCGCAACGATCGAGGGGGGCGCTGCAGCCCCGTTCCGCCGGACGCGGATCGTCGCCACGGTCGGCCCCGCCAGCGACACGCCCGACATGCTCGATGCCCTCATCGCCGCAGGCGCCGACGTCTTTCGCATCTCCGCGTCGCACGACCCCGTCAACGTCGTGCGTGCCCGCGTCGCGGCCGTGCGGGCCGCGGCCGCCCGCACCGGCGCCGAAGTCGCCGTCATGGTCGACCTGTGCGGACCGAAGCTGCGCTGCATCCCCCCGGCCGACGCGGTCGAGCTCGTCGAGGGCGACACGTGGCGGATCGTCAGCGGACCAGCCGACGGATCGGACCGAACCCTCGGCTCGTCCGTGCCGGCCGACGCGTGGGCGCGCATCCCCTCGGGAACGGTGCTCGCACTCGGCGACGGCGCGCTGCAGTTCGAGGTGCTCTCGACGGACGGCAACGGCGCGACCTGCCGCGCCACTGCCAGCGGCCGGCTGCGCGGCCGACCCGGACTCCACATTCCCTCCGACCTGCTGACGATGGACTCCCCCACCGCCGAGGACCTCGAAGTGGTCGCAGCCTGCGTCGACGGCGACGTCGACGTGGATGCCATCGCCGTCTCCTTCGTGCGCACCGCAGCCGACGTGACGCGGGTGAAGGAGCTGGCACCGGGCCGTCTCATCGTCGCGAAGATCGAAACGGCCGTGGCAGTTGGCGACCTCGACGCCGTCATCGCCGCCGCAGACGCCGTGATGGTCGCGCGCGGCGACCTGGGCCTCGAGTTCCCCCTCTCCGAGATCCCCTTCCTCCAGCGGCGCATCATCCGCGCATCGACCGCCGCGGCGCGCCCGGTGATCACCGCGACGCAGATGCTCGAATCGATGGTGTCGGCGAAGGTGCCCACGCGCGCCGAGGCCGCCGACGTGGCGAACGCCATCCTCGACGGCACGTCGGCCGTGATGCTGTCGGGAGAAACGGCCATCGGCGTCGACCCGGTGGCCGCCGTTCGCACCATGGCCGAGTTCGCCGCGCGGGCCGACCGCGACGTCGTGCCGCGCACCGAGCTGCCGCTCCCCCAGACCGGCGACTCGGACACTGCCCGCGTCACGCACGCGGTGTCGGAGGCGGCGCATCGCGTCGCCGCCCAGACCAGTGCGGTCGCCGTAATCGGACTCACCGACAGCGGCTTCACCGCGCGCGCGCTGTCTCGCTGGCGCTCGCCGCTGCCGTTGATCGCCGCGACCCGTTCGTCGCGCACGGTGCGCCAGCTGCGCTTCTCGTGGGGCGTGTCCGCGGTGCGGGTGAGGTCGGCCGATGCCGACGAAGTGCTCGCCGAGCTCGTCGGCTCCGGCGTGCTGCCACCAGATGCGCCCGTGGTGGTGGTGTCGGGCGTGCCCGGCGCACGGGCATCCGACACCGTCCGCGTTCGGCGGACCCCCCACCGCGCCTGAACGCGACCTGCACGGAAGCGCCACATCGCGACCGGGGGTACCGTGTCTGGCGCAATGACGACGGTGATCAAGAGCACGTTCACCGGCCCCGGTCGGGATGGCGACTTTTCCTGGATGGTGCTGCAGCCCCATTTCGCACGGACGCTGTTCATCTTCAACGACAACGAGGAGGAATTCCTCGAACACCTCGCGGGCGGCGAACACCGGTGCACGGCCGGCGGTGGAAACGCCGCCATCCGGCCCCTGCAGTGCGTCGACGAACCGCGGGCAGCAGGAATACCGACCGGCTCGTATCGCGAGGGCCCCCACTACATGGGCTACTCCGCGCTCGACGGTCACGTTCGTGAAATGGTGGGGCGCGCCACCGCGCAGATCGCTCGTCTTCTCGCCTCGGACCGTTACGACGCACTTGCCTTCAGCTGGGACCCCGAGACCCGGCTTGGTGGACGCATCTTCCAGACCGCGCAGCCCGTGCGCGACTACATCGTCGACCGGCTGATCGACGCGGCTGCCGTGGCCCCCTAGCTCAGTCAGCCCCGATACAGCGCCACGAGCTGGTCGAGTGCGGCGCCCCAGCCGGCCTCGAAACCCATCGTTGCGTGCTGGCGGGCGTCAGCTTCACCGACGTGCAGCACCCTTGCGCGATACAGGGAGCCGGTCCCCTGCGGCTCGAACTCGACGACCGCGGTGAAGAGGAACCCGCCCTCCGGAGCCGGCTGCGGACGGAACCCTGGCGCAAGCGCACCGGTCCATGCGAACCGACGGTCCGGCACGGCTTCGAGCACGCAGCCCGTCCCCTCGTTTCGTTCGCCGTCCGGTCCCTCCATCACGGTGCGGAAGATGCCGCCGGGGCGAGCGTCGATCTCTGCCTCGGAGGTGACCCACGGGGCGGGGGTGAACCACTTCACGAGC
>JBIIHV010000019.1:0-12745 GCA_044235415.1 Ilumatobacteraceae bacterium
CGGGCGTGACGGCGCCCGACCGGGGGGGGGCCCGGGGCGGGCCACGGACGGTGGGCCCTAGGCCGCGTACCTGGCGCGCCCCATCTGCTGGATGCAGTACGGCACGTCCAGCGGATTGGCCTCGTGCCAGGCACAGACCTCGTCGTGGAGGGCGACGATCTCGTCGCCGGCGAGCCCCTCGCGGACACCCCACCACACCACCGCATCGCCCGCGTACATCATCGACGCGACCGGACGGGCCGCACGGATGGCGTCCATCGCCTCGATCGGGTGGAGGCCCTGCAGCAGGAGTGCGGTGAGCGTCGCGGACGGGCCGCGGTTCACGCCGAGGTGGCAGTGGATGACCAGCCGGCGGGCCGGGTCGGCCAGCACGGGTTCGACGACCGTCGCGATCTCGTCGAACCACGATGCGGCCTGGCGGTCCCCGTCGTCGTGCGTACCCAGCCAGTGGTACCGGAGAGTCGGCGCGTGCGCGGCGACCCGTCGGGCGTCGTTGGCCTCTCCCCGGACGTCGAGGATGTCGGTGACGCCGGCGGCCACCCATTCGGCCAGCTGGTCGGCCGCGCGGCCGGGGTCGAGGTCGCCGGAGACGGCGATCCGGTCGGCGGCCCAGCACAGGGTCCGCCACCATCTGGCGGGGTCCTCGGGTCGGGCCTGCGGGTTGTGGTTGAAGGGCTGCAGCGTCCGGGCGACGCGAATTGCGCGGGCGTGGTCGGGGCGGAGCCCGTGGGCGGACGTGGGCGCGGACATGTGGGGTGTTCCTGTCGTTCCCGGCACGGCGGCCGGCTACAGGGAAGACGCACCGGGGAGGAGCGTGCGTGACGTGGTGGCGGCGACGACCCGATTTCGTCCCCACCTACGATCGCAGCCGTGCACGACCTGGTCGCACCGAGCCGTGCGGACGCGGAGGCGCTCGACGCAGCCGATCCCCTGCGCCAGTTCCGTGACGAGTTCGTGGTCGCCGACGAGGCGACGTGCTACCTCGATGGCAACTCGCTCGGGCGGCTGCCGCGCGCGTCGTTGCGCGCCGTGGCCGACCTGATGGAGCACGAGTGGGGCGGGGACCTCGTCGCCGGATGGTCCGGATGGATCGACGAGGCGCAGGAGGTCGGCGACCTGATCGGCCGCGCCGCACTCGGGGCCGCCGCCGGGCAGGTGCTCGCGGTCGACACGACGAGCTCCAACTTCTACCAACTCTGCACCGCGGCGCTCCGGGCCCGGCCGGGGCGCGGCACCGTCGTCAGCGACGCGGCGAACTTCCCCACCGACCGGTACATCCTCGAGGGGATCTGCCGCGAGCGTGGGCTTCGCCTCGTGCTCCTCGAAGACGACTCCGGCGAGGGTGCGGTGGCGCCCGATGCCCTCGAGTCCATCCTCGACGACGACGTGGCGCTCGTCACGTTGTCGGTCGTCCAGTACCGGTCGGGGGCGTTGCACGACGTCGCGGCGATGACCGCGGCGATCCAGCGGCACGGCGCGCTCGCGGTCTGGGACGCGAGTCATGCGGTCGGAGTGGTGCCGCTGGAGCTCGACCGGTGGGGCGTCGACCTCGCCGTGGGCTGCACCTACAAGTACGGCAACTCTGGTCCGGGCGCGCCGGCCTGGCTCTACGTCGCGGCGCGGCACGTCGATGCGCTGCAGGTGCCGATCCAGGGCTGGTTCGCGCAGGCCGACCAGTTCGGCATGGGTCCGTCGTTCGACCGCGCACCGGGTATCCGTGGATTCCAGGTCGCGACCCCGTCGATCATCGGCCTCCGGTGCGTGCGCGAGGGCTTCGGCATGATCGAGCGCGCCGGTATCGGCGCGATCGCGGCGAAGGCGGCGCGTGCCACGGACATGATGGTCTCGCTGCACGATGCGTGGCTCGCCCCGCTCGGGTGCACGCTCGTGACCCCGCGCGATCCATCGCGGCGCGGCGGACACGTGACGCTCCACCACCCGCAGGCGGAGCAGTTGAGCCGGGCGATGCGCACGGCCAAGGTGGTGGGCGACTACCGCGCACCGGACCAGGTGCGGGTGGCGTGCTCCCCCCTCGCCACCCGCTACGTCGAGGTGTGGGACGGCTTCGCGAGGATCCGCGATCTCCTTGCAAGCGGCGGATACCTGCGCGCCGCACCGCCCTTGTCCCGCGTCACCTAGCGGGTGCCGCCACTGGCATAGCCTCGGGGCAACCGACCGAAAGGAACTCGTATGACAACGGCGTCATACCAGGTCCACTCGGCCCTCGAGGCTGCGGAGCTCCGCGTGCGCGAGGCCGGCGAGTGGCTCAATCTCGAGGACGGCCTGATCGAGACGATCGTGGCCCCGAGGCGAATCATCGAGGTGGCCATTCCGTTCCGCCGCGACGACGGGACGCGGGACCAGCTGACCGGCTGGCGCGTGCACCACAACACGACGCGCGGCCCGGCGAAGGGCGGCATCCGCTACCACCACGAGGTCGACCGCGACGAAGTCGTCGCCCTCGCCATCGGCATGTCGCTGAAGACCGCCATCGTCAACCTCCCCCTCGGCGGGGCGAAGGGTGGCATCCGCTTCGACCCGAAGGCGTACTCGCGCGCGGAGGTCGAGCGGATCACCAGGCGCTACGTCTCGGAGATCTCGCAGTTCCTCGGCCCGGACAGGGACGTTCCCGCGCCCGACGTCGGCACCGACTCGCAGGTCATGGCCTGGATCATGGACCAGTACTCCACCGGCGTCGGGCACGCGACGCCGGGCGTCGTCACCGGCAAGCCCATCGAACTGGGCGGCTCGCTCGGCCGCGAGTCGGCCACCGGACGGGGCGTCGTCGAGTCGGCTGCGCTGATGCTGGCGAGGCAGGGACGGTCGCTGGACGGCATGCGCATCGCGATCCAGGGCTATGGGCAGGTCGGCAGCTGGGCGGCGCGTCTCGCGGCCGCGCGCGGCGCGCGGATCGTCGCGGTCGCCGACGTCAGCGGCACCATCGCGAACGATGGCGGGCTCGATCTTTCCGCCATCGACGCGGCCCTGCGCGAGGGTGTGCGCGGCGTGGCGAACGCGGGGGTCGGCGAGGTCGTTGCGCACGGCGCGGATGGCGCGGCCGCGGTGTTCAGCGTCGACTGCGACATCGTGATGCCATGTGCGCTCGGCGACGCCGTCGGTGAGCGCTAGGCCCTCGCCATGACCGCAACCCTCGTCGTCGAGGGGGCGAACGCCCCGCTCACGCCGGCCGCCGACCGGATCCTCGCAGACAAGGGGGTCACCATCGTCCCCGACGTGCTGGCGAACGCAGGTGGCGTCACGTGCTCGTACCTCGAGCAGTGCCAGAACTTCGCCCACCTGTCGTGGGACGAGGACCAGGTCAACGCGCGCGTCATCGACCTGATGCGGGCGGCCTTCGACCGGTTCCACGGCTTCGCGACGTCGAGCGGACTTCCGTTGCGCAAGGCCGCGACGGTGCTGGGCGTGAAGACCATTGCCGACGCACATCGGCTGCGCGGCCTGCACCCGTAGGCCGTCACCCGGCGGACGCCGACCGGACCGTCGACGAATCAGGCCCCAGACGCACGAAAGGGGGTGGGCGCCGGAGCGCCCACCCCCTCGTCGTTGCGTCCGAACGAACGGATCAGTTGCCGCCCTCGGCGAGCACCACCTCGATCGGGGCGTAGCCCGAGCCCGTGGTGTCGACGCCCATGCCGTCGAGCATGGCGAGTGCCTCGGTCACGATGTCGTTCGTGTAGGCACCGGCATCCGGCGCCGCACTGATGACGGTCTTGCCCTCGAGGTTCTTCGCCTCGAGCGACAGCGTCGCGGTGCGGTCCCACGCAGCGGCGTCGATGAACCCGACGCCACCGGCGGCCGGCCAGATCAGCTTGTTGACCTCGTTCATCTGCCACAGCTGGTGGCTGTTGCCGAGCTTCGAGCCCTTCGACACGACGATGTCGCGGCAGGCCTCGACGTTGTCACGGCAGTAGGCCCAGCCCTGGAGCGAGGCGGCCACGAACTTCACCGCGGTCTCGCGGTAGGCCGCGTCGCCGAGGCGGTTGCCGTCGGCCCAGATCGCGTCCTGCAGCATGCCGACGCCCTCCTCCTCGTAGGAGATGACGTTGAGGTCGTCGACCGTGTAGAGCTCGCCGGTCGCATCGTTCTTCGTCTCGAGCACCATGGCGAACTCGTTGTACGTCATCGCCTCGGCGGCGTCGATGTCCCCCGAGAGGAGGCCCGACATGTCGAACTGCTGCTGGACGAGCGAGACGTCCTTGGCCGGGTCGAGACCCGCCTTGGTGAGCGCCGCGAAGATCTCGAACTCGTTGCCGAAGCCCCAGTTGCCGATCCGCTTGCCCGCGAAGTCGGCGACCGATGCGATGCCGGCGTCCTTGAAGGACACCTGCAGCGTGCCGGAGCGCTGGAAGACCTGCGCGATGTTGACGATGTTCGCACCGGCCTCGCGGCTCGCGAGGGCCTTGGAGACCCACGAGATCGCGAAGTCGACGTTGCCTGCGGCCAGCTCGGTCTGCGGCACGATGTCCACGCCGCCCTCGACGATCTGCACGTCGAGGCACTGGTCCTCGTAGAAGCCCTGGTCCTGCGCGGCGAAGTAGCCGGCGAACTGGGCCTGGATGAACCACTGCAGCTGGAGCTTCACCGGAACGAGCTCGGTGCACTCCGTGGCGGCCGCGGTGTCCTCGGTCGCCGTCGTGTCCTCGGTCGCGGTGTCGTCCGAGCCGCCGCACGCTGCGGCGACGAGGGACAGTGCGGCGAGGCCCGCGACTGCGAACCTGATGCCTGACTTCCTCATGTATTGCTCCCCCTGGGGCCTGCGCCCCGCTTGTGTTGGTGGCTTACTTGCCCGTGCTCACCGCGCCGCCCCGTTTCGAGGCCGCGCTCTCCAGCACGACGGAGATCGCGAAGAACAGTAGCCCCAGCAGGCAGGCGGCCAGAACGTAGGCCCACGCTGCGGCATTCTTCGAGTTCGCGATGTTGCTCGTGATCCGGCTCCCCAGCCCGTTCTGGGACCCGCCGAAGTACTCGGACACGAACGCGGTGATGACCGACGCAGGGGCGGCAATGGTCAGCGCCGTGAAGAGGTAGGGGACCGCGTTCGGGATGCGGACCTTGCGCAGGATCGCCGAGTCGGACGCGGCGTACGACCGCATGAGCTCGACGTGCGCGGGGCGCACCTGGGTGAGGCCCCGCGCGACGTTGACGAGCACGATGAAGTACACGACGAGCGTCACCATGATCCGCCGGGGCACCTCGCTCGTGATCGAGTACATGTTGTTCAGCACGGCCACGAGGACGAAGATCGGGATGGCATTGAGCGCCACGGCCAGCGGCGTCGCGAGCTCACCGAGGAAGCGCCACCGGCTCAGCGCGAAGCTCATCGCGCCGCCGAGCACCGTGCCGGCGAGCAGACCGACCGCGGCGTTGAGGCCGGACACCGACGCCGCATCCCAGATCAGGCCGAAGTTGTCCACGAACTGCGCGACGATGCTCGATGGCGGCACGAGGAAGTAGGGCTTCAGGTCGAACGCCGCGACCGCTCCCTCCCACAGCGCGGCGAACGCCAGTCCGAATGCCGCAGGGGCCGCAAGATCGCGCGGACGGACGGCCACGTTCAGCGGTCCTCCATCCCCGGATGGGCGTTGGCATGGTCGGCGTGGAGACCGCGCAGCGACTCGCGCACCTTGGTGATGCCTGCAAAGAACGCCGCGTCGTTCCGCGTCTCCTCACTGCGCGAACGGCCGAGCGGCACGTCGACGACCGACGTGATTCGGCCCGGCCGCGGCGACATCACCACGACGCGGTCGGACAGATAGACGGCCTCGGGAATCGAATGGGTGACGAACAGCACCGTCGTCCCCGTCTCGGCGCAGATCCGCAGCAGCTCGCCCTGCATGTATTCGCGGGTCATCTCGTCGAGCGCACCGAAGGGTTCGTCCATCAGCAGCAGTTTCGGGTTCGCCGCGAGCGCCCGGGCGATCGCGATGCGCTGCTGCATGCCGCCGGAGAGCTGCCACGGATGGAGGTCGGCGAACTCCGGCAGCTTCACCAGCTCGAGCATCTCCATCGCCCGGGCCCGACGGCGGTCGCGGTCCCAGCCCTTCAGCTCGAGCGGCAGTTCGATGTTCCTCGCGACCGTCCGCCAGTCGAACAGGCCCGCCTGCTGGAACGCCATGCCGTAGTCCTGGTCGCGGCGCGCCTGCTCGGCGCTCTTGCCGTTCACCGTCACCTCGCCCGTCGTCGGGGGGAGCAGCGACGCGACGATGCGCAGCAGCGTCGACTTGCCGCAGCCCGACGGGCCGATCAGCGACACGAACTCTCCCTGACGGATCGCCAGGTCGACGCCGACGAGGGCGTCCACCCTGCGCGGGGTGCCCTCGTTGAAGACCTTGCCGATCCCCGTTGCCTGCACTGCCGTCACCACGTGCCTCCTCGCCCTTCGCCGTCGATCGTCACGCGGCCTCCTTCGGACGGTTGCGCATGAGCGCGACGTCAGCGAGCCCGACGAGTCCCGCCATGGTCAGCCCGAGCGCGGCGGCGCCAAACACTGCGGTGAACACCTTGGCCGGGTCCGCCGTTGCCTCGCGCGCGTACTCGATGATCAGGCGGCCAATGCCGCCCTTGAGCCCCGTCGAGATCTCCGCGACGACCACGCCGACGACCGCCCCCGACGCACCGAGCTTGAGCGCCGGCACCATCGCGGGCACGGCGCTCGGGAACCGGAGCCGCACCAGCACCTGGCGCCAGGTCGCGCCGTAGCTCTGCATCAGTTCCACGGCGGCCGCCGGCGCACTCGCGAGGCCGCGCAGGGTGCCGACGGCGACCGGGAAGAACGCGAGGAACGCACCGAGCACGGATGCCGACAGCCACCTCGGCCATACGAAGCCCCCGACCTCGATGCGCCCGCCCCACGCAACCACGAGCGGCGCGAGCGCGATGAGCGGCACCGTCTGCGACGCGACGAGGTAGGGCAGCAGCCCGCGCTCGACCGTGCGGAACCGGGCCATCAGCACCGCGAGGCCCGTTCCGACCGTCGCCCCGATCACGAATCCCGCGATGGCGAGGCGGAACGAGTACCAAGCGCCCGAGAGCACGACCGTCCAGATCCTCGTCTCGCTCGCGCGCCGCTCGGGGCGCCCGTAGCGGCTGATCATGTCCCACACGTGCGGCATCGCCGTGTCGTTCGACCTCGGGAGGACCGGGATTCCGAGCAGCCGGCCGCCGTCCTCGGGTCCGACGAGCTTGTAGAGCTCCCACAGCACCGCCACCACCACGAGGGCCAACCCGAACATCGCAGTCCGGTATCCCGCGCGGCGGACGAACGGGCTCATTGCTTCGCTTTGCCCAGCTCCAGCATCGCGGGGAGGATGGACTCCCCGTAGGCCTCGAGGGTGCGGTCCTTGCCGTCGTGCTGGAGGTAGATCGCAAACTGGTCGACCCCGAGATCCTTCAGCTCCTTCAGGCGCGCGAGGTGGTGCTCGACGCCGCCGAGGATGCAGAAACGGTCCACGATCTCGTCCGGCACGAAATCGGCGTGCGTGTTGCCCGCCCGCCCGTGCTGGTTGTAGTCGTAGCCCTCGCGCCCCTTGATGTAGTCGGTCAGCGCCTTCGGCACCGGGCCGTCCGCCCCGTACCGGTCGACGATGTCAGCCACGTGGTTGCCGACCATGCCGCCGAACCACCGGCACTGGTCGCGCATGTGGGCGAGGTCGTCGCCGACGTACGCCGGCGCAGCAACGCAGATCGTCACGCTGTCAGGGTCGCGTCCGGCGTCGCGCGCAGCCTTGCGCACCGCGCCGATCGTCCACTCCGTGATGGCCGGATCAGCCAACTGGAGGATGAAGCCGTCGCCCACCTCCCCCGTCAGTGCGAGTGCCTTCGGTCCGTAGGCGGCGACCCAAACCTCGCAGCGGCTCCTTCCCGCCCACGGGAACCGGATCGTCGAGCCGTTGTACTCGACCTCGCGCCCGTTGGCGAGCTCGCGGATGACGTGGATGCTGTCGCGGAGCGTCGCGAGCGTCGTCGGCTTGCCGTTGGTCACGCGCACCGCCGAGTCGCCACGGCCGATGCCGCACACCGTGCGGTTTCCGTACATCTCGTTGAGCGTCGCGTACGTGCTCGCCGTCACCGTCCAGTCGCGCGTCGCGGGGTTGGTCACCATGGGACCGACCACCACGTTGCGCGTCTCGGCGAGGATCCGGCTGTAGATGACGTACGGCTCCTGCCACAGGATGTGGCTGTCGAACGTCCACACGTAGGTGAAGCCGAACATGTCCGCCTTGCGGGCAAGGTCGACGACGCGCGACGACGGCGGCGTGGTCTGCAGGACGACCCCGAATTCCATGGCTAGCGGTTCTGCGGGAAGCCGAGGTCGACGGACGACGTGCGCGGGTCCGGCCAGCGCGACGTGACCACCTTGGTCCGCGTGTAGAAGGTGACGCCCTCCGGGCCGTACATGTGCTGGTCGCCGAAGAGCGACGCCTTCCAGCCGCCGAAGGAGTAGTAGCTCACCGGCACCGGGATCGGCACGTTGACGCCGACCATGCCGACGTTCACGTCGAACTGGAACTGCCGGGCGACGCCGCCGTCACGGGTGAAGATCGCCGTGCCGTTGCCGAACTGGTTGTCGTTGATCGTGCGCAGGCCCTCCTCGTAGCCCGACACCCGCATCACCGACAGCACCGGTCCGAAGATCTCGTCGTCGTAGCAGCGCATGCCGGGCTTCACCCGGTCGATGAGGCTCGGGTCGAGGAAGTAGCCCTCGCCCGCCGCCCTCGGCGTGCCGTCGACGACGACCGTCGCACCCTCGGCAGCCGCGCCCGACACGTAGCCCGCAACCTTGTCGCGGTGCTCGCGCGAGATGAGCGGGCCCATCTCCGACGACGGGTCGCTGCCGGGACCGACCTTGATGTTCGGGATCCGCTCGGCGATCTTGCCCACGAGCCGGTCCGCGACGCTCTCGACGGCCAGCACGACGGACACGGCCATGCAGCGCTCTCCCGCCGAGCCGTACGCGGCGCTGACGGCGGCGTCGGCGGCCATGTCCAGGTCGGCGTCGGGCAGCACCAGCATGTGGTTCTTCGCACCGCCGAGCGCCTGCACCCGCTTTCCGTTGCGGGTGCCCGTCTCGTACACGTACTTCGCGATCGGCGTGGAGCCGACGAACGAGACCGCCGCGATGTCGGGGTGCACGAGGATCCGGTCGACCGCCTCCTTGTCCCCGTGCACCACGCTGAACACGCCGTCGGGGAGGCCCGCCTGGCGGAGCAGGTCGGCGATGAACATCGACGCGGACGGGTCCTTCTCGCTCGGCTTCAGCACGAACGCGTTGCCGCACATGATCGCGTTCGCGAACATCCACATCGGCACCATCGCCGGGAAGTTGAACGGCGTGATGCCGGCGACCACGCCGAGTGGCTGGCGGATGGAGTACACGTCGACCCCTGTCGACGCCTGCTCGCTGTAGCCGCCCTTCAGGAGGGCCGGCACGCCGCACGCGAACTCGACGTTCTCGACGCCGCGCGCGATCTCGCCGAGTGCGTCGCTGGCGACCTTGCCGTGCTCGAGGGTCAGGATCGATGCGAGCTCCTTGCGGTTCGCGTCGAGCAGCTCGCGCATGCGGAACATGACCTCGGCCCTGCGCGACATGTTCGTCGCCCGCCACTGCACGAACGCCGCCTTGGCGGAGGCCACGACGGCGTCGACCTCCGCGGTGCTCGCAAGGTCGACCTCCGCCTGCTGCTCCCCGGTCGCGGGGTTGAACACCTTTCCGGTGCGGCCCGACGTGCCGGGGACGACCCGGTTGCCGACCCAGTGGCTGATTCGCTGCACGATTCCGTTCCTCCGTTCCGCGGCTAGCTCAGGTACTGGCAGAGGCCGCGCTTGATGTACTTGCCGTGGCCCTTGCGTCCCTTGAACGTGTCGTCCTCGACGACGACCATGCCCCGTGAGAGGACCGTGTCGACCTTGCCGTCGACCTTGAAGCCCTCCCACGACGAGTGGTCCATCGCCATGTGGTGCTTGTCGTTGATGCCGATCGTCGTCTTGCCATTCGGGTCCCACACCAGGATGTCGGCGTCCGACCCCGGCGCGATGACGCCCTTCTGGGGGTACATGCCGAACATGCGCGCCGGTGTGGTCGAGCACGTCTCGACCCAGCGCTCGAGCGTGATCTGGCCGGTCACGACCCCCTGGTAGATGAGTTCCATGCGGTGTTCGACACCGCCCATCCCGTTCGGGATCTTCGAGAAGTTGCCGAGCCCGAGCTCCTTCTGGTCCTTGAAGCAGAACGGGCAGTGGTCGGTGGAGACGATCGCCAGCTCGTTCATCCGCAGGCCCTTCCAGAGATCGGCGTGGTGGTGCTTGTGGTCGTGCTTGCTGCGGATCGGCGGCGAGCACACATACTTGGCCCCCTCGAAGCCCGGCTGGGCGAGGTGATCCTCCAGCGTCATGTAGAGGTACTGCGGGCACGTCTCGGCGAAGACGTTGAGTCCCTCGCCGCGCGCCTCCGCAACCGCCTCGAGGGCCTCGGAGGCCGACATGTGGACGATGTACAGCGGCACGTTGCCTGCGACCTTCGAGAGCACGATGGCCCGGTTCGTCGCCTCGCCCTCGAGGAGGCTGGGGCGGCTGATGCCGTGGTACTTCGGGTCGGTCTCGCCGCGCGCAAGGTGCTGCTGCACGAGCACGTCGATGGCGATGCCGTTCTCGGCGTGCATCATGATCGTGGCGCCGTTCTCGCTGGCGGTCTGCATCGCGCGCAGGATCTGGCCGTCGTCCGAGTAGAAGACGCCCGGGTAGGCCATGAACAGCTTGAACGAGGTCACGCCCTCGTGCTCGACCAGGTAGGTCATGTCCTTCAGCGCCTGCTCGTCGACCCCGCCGATGATCTGGTGGAAGGCATAGTCGACCGCGCAGTTGCCGCCGGCCTTGCGGTGCCACTCGGCAAGTCCCTCGTGCACGTTCTCGCCGTACCGCTGCAGCGCCATGTCGACGATGGTCGTGACGCCGCCCCACGCCGCGGCGATGGTGCCGGTCTCGAACGTGTCGACTGCCGCCGTGCCGCCGAACGGCAGCTCCATGTGCGTGTGCACGTCGATGCCTCCCGGCACGACGTACTTGCCGGTGGCATCGACCACCTTGTCGGCGGTCACGCCCATCGCGTCGGCCTGCCCGCGCTGCAGCAGGGCTGCGATGGTCTCGCCCTCGATGAGGACGTCGACGTCGTGGCGACCGGTGGCGCTCACCACCGTGCCGCCCTTGATCAGGATCCGTGCCATGTCACTCTCCCCTTGTCGGTCGTGCGCCAGCCCCCCGCCGGCGCGGTCGAATCAGCGCCGCACCAGCTCGTCGTATGCGTCGGGCCTGCGGTCGCGGTAGAAGGCCCAGCGGTCCCGGACCATCTTGATCTTGTCCATGTCGAGGTCGCGGACGATCAACTCCGGCTTGTGCGGGTCCCCGACCTCGCCGACCATCTTTCCCTCCGGGTCGACGAAGTAGCTCTGCCCGTAGAAGTCGTCGTCCCCGTACTCGGACTCGATGCCCACGCGGTTGATCGCGCCGACGTAGTAGATGTTCGCGACCGCGGACGCCGGCTGCTCGAGGCGCCAGAGATACTCGGACAATCCGCGGCTCGTCGCCGAGGGATTGAACACGATCTCCGCGCCGTTGAGGCCGAGCGCCCGCCATCCCTCGGGGAAGTGGCGGTCGTAGCAGATGTACACGCCGACCTTGCCCACCGCGGTGTCGAACACCGGATACCCGTCGGTGCCGGGCGTGAAGTAGAACTTCTCCCAGAAGCCCTTGACCTGGGGGATGTGCTGCTTGCGGTACTTGCCGAGGTAGCGGCCGTCGGCGTCGATGACCGCCGCCGTGTTGTAGTAGAGCCCGGGCTGCACGACCTCGTACATCGGCAGCACGAGCACCATGCCCAGCTCCTTCGCGACGGCCTGGAAGCGCTTCGTCGTCGGGCCGTCGGGGATCGCCTCGGTGTACGAGTAGTACTGCGCGTCCTGCACCTGGCAGAAGTACGGGCCGTAGAAGAGCTCCTGGAAGCACATGACCTGCGCGCCCTGCTTGGCGGCCTCGCGCGCGGCGGCCTCGTGCTTGTCGATCATCGTGTCCTTGCTGCCGGTCCAATCGGTCTGCAGCAGCGCGGCTCGGACGGTGCGTGCCATCGCGTGGTCCCCTTCCCCCTCGGCACACCGGGTCAGCGATGCCCGATGCGTCTCCGCAGGCTAGTGCGGTGGCCTTACCGGCCGGTAGGGCGGGTATCGCAGCCGGCTACGCGAGGAGCCGCACCACGGCGCCGGCGGCACAGGCGCCGGCGACGACCCACGCCGAGTTGACGCGGGTCCGCAGCAGCACTGCCACCGAGGCCACGGCGATGCCCACGGTCCAGCCGTCGGCGACGGCCTCACCGGTCATCCGCACCAGGACGACGGCCATGAGTCCGACGGCGGCGGCGCCGACACCGGAGAGGAACGATCCGAGCGCCGGACGGCGGTTCGCCAGGCGGACGAGTGGCTCCATCGCCGCGACGAACAGGACGCTCGGCGCGAAGATGCCCACTGTCGCGGCCGCGGCACCCCAGGGGCCCCCAACCTGCCAACCGATGAACGTCGCCGTGCTGAACACCGGTCCCGGCGTCACCTGTCCCACCGCCACCGCATCCAGCAGCGTGCGCTCGTCGATCCAGCCCCGTCGCTCGACGAGCTCGCGCTCGAGCAGCGCCAGCAGCACGTAGCCGCTGCCGTAGACGAGGCTGCCGATCATCGCGAACACC
>JBIIHV010000182.1:0-3958 GCA_044235415.1 Ilumatobacteraceae bacterium
GGGCGTAGGCCGACAGGTCCTTGCCGTAGCCCGACTTCTTGAAGCCGCCGTGCGGCATCTCCGCGACCATCGGGATGTGGGTGTTCACCCACACGCAGCCGAAGTCGAGATTCTTGATCATCCGCATGGCCCTGCCGAGGTCGCGGGTCCACACCGACGAGGCCAGCGCAAACTCGACGCCGTTCGCCCACTTCAGGGCCTCGGCCTCGTCGCTGAACCGCTGCACGGTGATGACCGGGCCGAAGATCTCGTTCTGGATCATCTCGTCGTCCTGGCGGAGGTCGGCTACCACCGTCGGCTCGAAGAAGTAGCCGTCCGTGCCCACCTGCGAGCCGCCGGTGACCACCTTGGCGTGCTTCGGCGTGCGGTCGATGAAGCCGCGCACCTTGCCGAGGTGGCCGGCGTTGTTGAGCGGCCCATAGAGGACGTCCTCGTGCGGCTTGCCGGTCCTCGTCTTGCGGGCCTGCTCGGCGAGCGCATCGACGAAGTCGGCGTACACCTTCGGCCCCGCGATGACGCGCGTGGCGGCGGTGCAGTCCTGGCCCGCGTTGAAGTAGCCGGTCATCGCGATCGTCTCGGCTGCCGGGCCGATGTCGGCGTCGTCGAACACCACGACCGGGGCCTTGCCGCCGAGCTCGAGGTGCACGCGCTTCAGGCTCTTGGCGGCCGCCTCGGCGACCTCCATGCCGGCGCGGACGGAGCCGGTGACCGACACCATTCCCGGCGCGTCGTGCACCACCATCGCGCGGCCGGTGTCGCGGTCACCCAGCACCACGTTCAGCACGCCCGGGGGCAGGATGTCGCCGATGATGCGCGCGAGCACGGCGGTCGACGCCGGAGTCGTGTCGCTCGGCTTCAGCACGGACGTGTTGCCCGCGGCGATGGCCGGGATGAACTTCCACACGCCCATCATCAACGGGTAGTTCCACGGCGCCACCTGCGCGCACACGCCGATCGGCTCGCGACGCACGTACGAGGTGAAGTTGGGGACGTACTCCCCTGCGCTCTTGCCCTCGAGCATGCGGGCCGCGCCGGCGAAGAACCGGATCTGGTCCATCATCGGCGGCACTTCCTCGGCCCACGTGATGGCCTTCGGCTTGCCGGTGTTCTCGATCTCCGCGTCGATCAGTTCGGCCATGTTGGCTTCCATCGCATCGGCGATGGCGTTGACGGCCTTCTGGCGCTGGGACGGAGTGGTGTGCTTCCACTCCTCGAACGCGGTGGCCGCAGCCTTCATCGCGTCGTCCACGTCGGCCGCGCCGGACAGCGCCGCGGTGGCGTACTGCTGGCCGGTCACGGGGTCGATGACCGGGGTCGTGCGCCCGTCGCGGGCCGGCACCAGGCGTCCGTTGATGAAGTTCTCGAACGATTTCATGGACGCAACCCTAACCCCGGCACCTGCGCGCCTCGCCGCCTCCGGTGAGGGGGCGGGGCTGGGCACTGCGATAGACAATGTCCCGTGTCGCCCGCCATTTCCACCGTCGGAGTCCCCCGCGAAGTCAAGGTGTTGGAGGGTCGGGTGTCGATGACCCCCGACGGCGTCCGCGAGTTCGAGCGCCTCGGGATCGACGTGTTCGTCGAGACGGGCGCGGGCGAGGCCGCCAACATCCCCGACTCCGCGTATGTGGCGGCCGGAGCCGACATCGTCCCCACCGCCGCCGACGCCTGGTCGCAGCAGATGGTGGTGAAGGTGAAGGAGCCCAAGGAGAGCGAGTTCGGCTTTCTCCGGCCAGACCTGACGCTCTTCACCTACCTGCACCTCGCCGCCTATCCCGCCGTCGCGAAGGCGCTGGTCGGTTCGGGCGCGACGGCCCTCGCCTATGAGACCGTGCAGCTTCCCGACGGGTCCCTGCCGCTGCTCGCGCCCATGAGCGAGATTGCCGGGCGCCTCGCCACGCAGGCCGGTGCGCGGTTCCTCGAGCGTCCGCAGGGCGGCCGCGGCGTGCTCATGGGCGGAGCGCCCGGCGTGAAACCGGCGAAGGTCGCCGTCATCGGCGCCGGCAACGTCGGCTACAACGCGGCGTGGGTGGCCGCGGGCATGCTCGCGGAGGTCACGATCCTCGACAAGAACCTCGACCGCCTGCGCCAGCTCGACCAGATCAGCGTCGGCCGCACCAGCACGATGGCGTCAAACCGCGGGGCCGTCGAACGCGCCGTCGCCGAGGCCGACCTGGTGGTCGGCGCGGTGCTGATCGCCGGTGCCCGCGCACCGGTCGTCGTCACCGAGGACATGGTGTCGTCCATGAAGAAGGGCTCGGTCATCGTCGACGTCGCGGTCGACCAGGGCGGCTGCGTCGCCACCACCCGCGAGACCTCGCACCAGGACCCCGTGTACGTGCAGCACGGCGTCGTGCACTACGCCGTCGGCAACATGCCGGGAGCGGTTCCGCAGACCAGCACCTACGCGCTCACCAACGCGACGCTCCCCTATCTCCTCGACGTCGCCGTCCACGGTGCGCGCGGCGCCTCCGCGCGCAGCGAGGCGATCCGGCGAGGCGTCAACGTCGTCGCGGGATCGGTGACCTACGCGCCCGTGGCCGAGGAACTCGGCTACGCGGTGGCCGACGCCCTCGTGGCGCTCGGCGCAGCCTGACGGTCCGGCACCCGTGAACGCGGCTCCGCGGCGCGGCTCGGCGGCTGCCGCCCTCGCCAACCGCGATTTCCGGCTCGTCTACGTGGGGTCGCTCCTGTCCAACGTCGGCACGTGGATGCAGAACGTCGTCCTGCCCGCGTTCGTCTACACGCGCACCGACAGCGCCTCGCTCGTCGGCCTGATGATCGTCGCCCAGCTGGGACCGCTGTTCCTGCTCGCGATCCCCGCAGGGGCGGTCGCCGACCGCGTCGACCGTCGGCGATGGATCGTCACGATGCAGATGGTGCAGCTGGGCTTCTCGGCGGCCATCGGCGTGCTCGCACTCGGAGACCCGTCCTTCGCCGCCGTGTTCGTCGCGGCGCTGGGGGTCGGCATCGGCAACGCCATGACCGCACCGGCGTGGTCGGCGCTCGTGCCGTCGCTGGTGGGTCCGGAGGACATGCCCGGTGCGATCTCGCTGAACAGCTTCGCCATCAACGGTTCCCGGGTCATCGGCCCGATCGTCGTCGCGGGTCTCTCCGCATGGGGCCTCGAGGCGTCCGCCTTCTTCTTCATCAACGCGCTCACGTACCTCTTCGTCGTCGTCGCGCTGCTGAACGTGCACGTGCCGAAGACCCCGCCCGATCCGACGCGGGGACTCCAGCGTCTCACTGTCGGCTTCCGCGTGGCACGCGAGCAGCGCGAGGTCGGCATGCTGCTGTTCGGCATCGCGTCGTTCTCGCTGCTGTCGCTTCCCTACGTCGGCCTGTTCCCCGCCGTGGCGCGGCTGAACTTCGGCATCGACGAGGCGTCGTCGACCTACAAGTGGCTCTACGCGACGTGGGGGTTCGGCGCCGCACTGGGCGGACTCGCCATCGGCACCGTGATGCACGGCGCCGACGCACGGCGCCTGATCCGGGCCGGCTTCGCGGGGTTTGCCGCGTCGCTCGCGGTCTTCGCCCTCGTGCGCACCCCTGCGCCCGCGTTCGTCGCGGGCTTCGCGCTCGGCTTCTGCTACTTCTTCACGACCACGTCGATGCTCACCGTGCTGCAGTCGCGCCTCGACGCGACGGTTCGTGCGCGGGTGATGTCGCTGTGGATCATGGGGTTCGGCGGCACGGTGCCGTTCGGCAACGTGATCTTCGGTCCCGTGATGGACCGCTGGGGCGCGCCACTCGTGCTGCTGATCGGCGCGGCCTGGGCCCTGCTGCTCGCGTGGTGGTGCGACGTGGCGCGCGTCGATCGCCGCGCGGGACGAAGCGCCTAGCGGTCCTCGGGTCGGGTGGCCGCGCCCTCCACGACGCGCTCGAGCCTCGCGACGCGCGAACCCTTCACCAGCGCCGCGTCACCCCGCTCCAGCGACGCGAGCACCTCGACCGCGCGCTC
>JBIIHV010000183.1:0-3955 GCA_044235415.1 Ilumatobacteraceae bacterium
GCTCGTGCGGGTCCGGTGAACCGCGGGCGCCACGGCATCGTCCGACACTACCCCGAGCGACCGGCCCGTCCGAGTGGAACGGAACCGCTGCGGCTACAGGTGCGCGGCGGCGAGAGCCTCGTAGTCTCGGACCCGGTCGGCGAGCACGGCGAGGCTCGCGTCCCAGAACGCACGGTCGGTGACGTCGATGCCGAAGGACGAACCCAGTTCCTCGGCAGTCGCCATGCCGGCGCGCGACAGCACGTCGTCATATCCCCCGCGGAACCGCTCGGGGTCCTGCCGGAAGCGGGCGTAGAGGCCGAGGCCGAACAGCAGTCCGTAGGTGTAGGGCCAGTTGTAGAAGTGGCTGCCGTAGTAGTGGGGCTTCAGCACCCACATGTGCGGGTGCCGCGTCGCGGCGTCGATGCCGTCGCCATAGGCAGCGGCCTGCGCGTCCAGCATCATCTCGTTCAGCTCCGACACGCCGAGGGTGCGGCGCTGGCGGCGCGCGAACACCTCGGTCTCGAAGAGGAAGCGGCTGTGGATGTCGACCACCACCTGGCTCGCGCCGATGAGGTCGACGTTGAGCAGGCCGAGCCGCTCGTCGCCCTGCAGGCGCGCGAGGCCGGCCTCGGTCACCAGCGTCTCGCAGAAGATGCTGGCCGTCTCGGCCAGTGCCATCGGCAGGCGCTTCTGCAGCGGTGTACGGCCCGCGAGCTGGACGTTGTGGTAGGCGTGGCCGAGCTCGTGCGCCGTGGTCTGCGCGGACTCGGCGCTGCCGCTCCAGTTGAGCAGGACGAGCGAGCGGTCGCCGACGAAGGGCATGCAGAACGCGCCGCCCACCTTGCCCTCGCGGGGCTCCGCATCCAGCCAGGCCTCGTCGATCGATCGGTCGACGAGCCCTGCGAGCGACGGCGAGTAGGTTGCGAACGCCCCGCGAACGAGGCCGATGCCCGACTGCCAGTCCAACTGGTTCGGGGCGACGTCGAGCGGCGCGAACAGGTTCCACCACGCGAGCCCGTTCGTGTCGCCGTGCAGGCGGCCCTTGGTGCGCATCCAACCGCGGAAGACGGGCAGGGAGTCGTGCACCGCGGCCTGCATGGAGTCGAAGGTGGCGCGGCTCACGCTGTTGGAGTACAGCGACGCGTCGAGCGGTGAGTCCCAGTTGCGGCGGCGGTTCACCGCGTTGGCCTCGCCCTTGATGCCGTTCATCGCCGCGGCGCACGCCACCGCGACGCGCGGCCACGCGCGCATCTCGGCGTCGTAGGCGGCGCGCCGTACCGACGTGTCGGCGTGGGTGGCGAGACCGCGGATGGCGGCCAACGGCATCGTCTCCGTTCCGTCCGGCAGGTCGACCGTCTCGGTGAGCTGCGAGGTGAGGTCGGCCTGCAGGCGGCCCCAGGCCGACGACCCGGTGGTGCCGAGCTCGGCATACAGGCCCTCCTCGGCCTCCGACATCTGGTGCGCGGCGCGGTCCTCGAGGCGCGAGAGCGGTCCGAGGTGCTCGCGCGCCGCCTCGCTCACCGTGGCGAGGCGCTCCGCCCCGAGGCTGGCCGTCCAGTCGGCGAGCCTCGCGAGCAGCGGGCTGACCCGCGCATCGAGGGTCTCCAGTTCGCTGAGGAAGCCCTGCGCGCGCTCGTCGCGCGAATCAGTGGAGACGAACGCGTAGATGTAGGCGCCGAGCAGCTCCTGCTGCGCGACCGCATCGTTGAAGGCGCCGATCGCCCGGTCGGCGGCGTCGCCGTCGGGGGCGCCCGGTTCGCGCGGGGCGGTCGCGCGGATGTTCAGCTCGTCGAAGAGGGTCTCCAGGCGGCCGACCTGTGCAGCGGCAAGTTCCAGTGCCTGGGCGAATTCGCGCGACTCGAGCGAGGGGTAGAGGTCGTCGGTGCGCCAGCGGGGCAGGGTCTCGGACATGGCCCGAACCTACCGCTGGCGGACGTCCCCGACGAATGCCTGCTGCAGGTGGTGCGCCGAGAAGCCGAGCGACCGGTACATCGACTGTGCGCGCGCGTTGCCTGCGTCGACGTAGAGCATGCCCAGCGGCGCCCCCTCGCGGTGGAGATGGGCGAGGCCGGCCGCCGTGAGCGAGCGCCCCAAACCCCGGCCTGCGTGGGCGGGGTCGACGGCGATGATGTAGATCTCCCCGAGCACGGGCTCGGTGTCGCGGTGCAGCTTGGTCCAACAGAACCCCGCCAGCCGGCCGCCGACCCAGTGCATCACCAGGTGTTCCGGTGCGAACCACGGCTGGGCCAGGCGCGTCTCGAGCAGGTCGCGCGTCCATCCACCCTGCTCCGGATGTTCCGCGAACGCCGCGTTGTTGACGCGCAGCCACTCGTCCTCGTCCCGGCCGGGACGGAACGGCACCGTGTCGACGATCGGCGGCGGATCGGCGAGCGGCAGCACGGTGCGCATCTGCTGCGCGGTGCGGCCCGGGTGCAGTCCGGCGCCGCGCGCGATGGTCTCGTGGATCGGCGTCGGCTCGAACACCCACCAGTGCACCCGGCCGCCACCCTCGTGTCGCACGAGACCGAGCGCGGCATCCATGAGGTCGGGGCCGAGCACGGCCATGTCGTAACGGTGGTGCGGGTGCACGACGACGTCCACCAACCACGACTCGTTGCCGCGGGACAGCTGGCTGTACGCGACCAGGTGCCCGTGCCCCGGCTCGCGGGCGAGCAGGCCGGCGAACCCCTCGCGCCCGCCCTCGCGCAGGTCGATCCACATGTGGTCGGACAGCGGGCGCAGGCCGTCGGCACGCTCGACGTCGGCGAGGAGTGCATCGACCTCGGCGAGGTCGTCCGCACCGAGGGTCCGACGGACGTCGATGTGCGGCACGGGCAAAGGCTACGACCACGGCCACGGGTAGCGTGCCGGCTCGTGGCACCGAGGATGTCCCGCGGCGACCGGGCGACGGAGGTGGCTCGACGGCTCGCGTTGCTCTATCCCGGCGCCGAGTGCGAATTGGTGCACGACGGCCCGTTCCAGCTGCTGGCGGCGACGATCCTCTCGGCGCAGTGCACCGACGCCCGCGTCAACATGGTCACGCCGAACCTGTTCGCGCGCTATCCCGACGCACCGTCGCTCGCCGCGGCCGACCAGCACGACGTGGAGGCGGTCGTCCGGTCCACCGGCTTCTACAGCGCGAAGGCCCGCAACCTGATCGGCATGGCACGGGGCGTCGTCGACCGCTTCGGGGGCGAGGTGCCCACGGCGATCGAGGATCTGGTGTCGCTCCCGGGCGTCGGACGCAAGACCGCCAACGTGCTGCGCAGCGTGGTGTTCGACCTGCCGGGCCTCGCGGTCGACACCCACGTCGGGCGGCTGTCGCGCCGGCTCGGGCTCACCGTCAACGAGGACCCCGTGAAGGTGGAGTACGACCTCAACGCGCTGCTGCCGCCCGCCGAGTGGGGGAGGTTCAGCCTGCGGCTCATCCTGCACGGCCGCCGCATCTGCGACGCGCGGAAGCCGAACTGCGCGGAGTGCGAGCTCGCCGACATCTGCCCGTCGTCGCACGTGCCGAGGTCGGGGAAGCCGGCTGCCAGGACGGCGCCTGCACAGAAGGTGCCCGCGAAGAAGGCGCCGGCTGCGCGCCGCGGGCGCTGACACGCATCGCTACGGTGTCGCCCATGCCGCGCGACCTCTCGGCCAACACCGCCAGCGCCAAGGCCGAGCTCGGCGCGATCGCTTCGGTGCTCGACCAGTGCCGCGAGCGGCTCACGGCACTCGCCGTCAGCCGGGGGCTCGCGGTACACGACCCCGACGACCCGACGGGCGACGACCTCCTGACGGCCATCTACGAGGCCGAGCGCGGGGTGTCCGCGGCGGCGCGCCTCGTCGAGCGGGCCGCCCGCTAGGTCAGCCCCGCGCGGTCCTCGGCGTTGCGGCAACGGGTACCCTGCCAGCCATGTCGGACGAGAAGCTGCCGATCAAGATGCTGAACGACCGGCTGCTCGTCCGCGTGCAGGGCGGCGATGGC
>JBIIHV010000185.1:0-3942 GCA_044235415.1 Ilumatobacteraceae bacterium
TGGCGGACGGTGCGGACACCGTCGCCTTGGACGCGGAGAGCACGACGACGGGTGCGGACGGCACCGCGCAAGTCTGCCCGATCGGAGGGCTCCACTACTGTCGCCGCATGCGTCGGCGCGGTGTGGTGGTCGTCGACTTCGGTGCGCAATACGGGCAGTTGATCGCACGACGGATCCGCGAGGCCGAGGTGTGGTCCGAGATCGTCCCGCCGACGGTGTCGGCGGACCGCATCCGGGAGATGGATCCCGCCGCGATCGTCCTCTCCGGTGGTCCCGCGAGCGTCCACGCGGAGGGAGCGGTCACGATCGACCCGGGCATCTTCGCGCTCGGGATCCCCATCCTCGGCATCTGCTACGGCTGCCAGTTGATCGCGCACCAGCTGGGCGGCACGGTCGCACGCGGCGGCCGCGGCGAGTACGGGCGGACCACGCTCGAGCGGATCGAAGGTGCGCCATCCGCGCTCCTCGGCGACGATCCCCGCACCGACGTCTGGATGAGCCACTTCGACGCGGTGACGTCGCCGCCGCCCGGCTTCGTCACCACTGCGCGCACGTCCGCCAGTCCGCACGCTGCGATCGAGGATCCGGTCCGGCGCATCTGGGGCGTGCAGTTCCATCCCGAGGTGGCCCACACCGACCGCGGCCAGGCGCTGCTGGAGCGCTTCCTCCACGGCTGTGCGGGGATCGGACGCGACTGGACGCCCTCTTCGGTCGTCGACGAGCAGGTCGATGCGGTCCGCGCGCAGATCGGCGCCGGACGCGCCGTGTGCGGCCTTTCCGGCGGCGTCGACTCCGCGGTCGCCGCGGCGCTGGTGCACCGGGCGATCGGCGACCGTCTGACGTGCGTGTACGTCGACACGGGTTTGATGCGCGAGGGGGAGAGCGAGGGCGTCGTCGCCGCGTTCCGCCGGTCGATGGGAATGGACCTCGTGCACGTCGAGGCGGGGCCTCGGTTTTTCGAACGACTGGCGGGGTTGTCGGACCCCGAGCAGAAGCGCAAGGCGATCGGCGAGCTCTTCGTGCGCATCTTCGAGGAGCAGACGGCGGTCGTCGACGGCGCCGGGTTCCTCGTGCAGGGCACGCTCTACCCGGACGTCGTCGAGAGCGGCGGTCACGGCGCGTCGACGATCAAGAGCCACCACAACGTCGGCGGCCTGCCGGACGACATGAGGCTCGAACTCGTCGAGCCGCTCCGGCACCTCTTCAAGGACGAGGTTCGGAGGATCGGCACGATGCTCGGCCTGCCCGACGACATCGTGATGCGCCAGCCCTTCCCCGGCCCCGGCCTCGCGGTGCGCGTGCTCGGCGAGGTGACACCGGAGCGCGTCGCCACGGTGCGCCGCGCCGATGCCATCGTCCGCGAGGAGATCGAGCGCGCAGGGCTGTCGCGCACGGTGTGGCAGGCCTTCGCGGTCCTCGTCGACTCGCGCTCAGTCGGGGTGATGGGCGACGAGCGCACGTACGCCAACCCGGTGGTCGTCCGTGCCGTCACGAGCGACGACGCGATGACCGCGGACTGGGCACGACTGCCCCACGAGGTGCTCGACGCGATGGCGAACCGGATCGTCAACGAGGTTCCCGGCGTCAACCGCGTCGTCTACGACGTCACGTCCAAGCCGCCCGGCACGATCGAGTGGGAGTGACGTCCGCGCGCGGCGCGGATCGATTCCGGACCTGACCGGCATTGGTCCCGTCCCGACGGGTATCATGTCCTGAACATGGCTGCGCTGCCCCTGAGCGCCCGGACCCGTGCGGTCCGCCGGGCCATCCGATCGCTCGTCGCGGTCGGAACGTCCGTCGCCGTCTCCGTGACGGTGGTGTCCCCGACGGCGCGTGCCGCGGGCAACTCGGGCGACCAGCAGCGTCGGGTCGACCAGATCATCGCGGAGCTGGACCGGCTCGGAGAGCGCATCGACGCGATGGGCGAGGCCTACTCGCTGGCGATGAACGAGCAGGAGGACCTCGCCGTCGAGATCTCCGAGACGGAGGCGCGCATCTCCGCCAAGGAGCAGGAGCTCACCGGCATGCAGGGCGAGCTGCAGCAGCTGGCGCTCCGGTCGCTCATCGGAGGGGGCCGGTCGACGAGTCTGTCCACGATTCTCAGCTCGACGGCGTCGCTCGGCGACATCGTCAGGAAGCGCTACCTCACGGCTGCAGCGCTCAACACCGGGGCGGGCAACACCGATGCGCTGCAGGGCGTCATCGAGGACCTGACGCGGGAGCGCTCGTCGCTCGAGCGAAAGCGGCGCAAGGCCGAGCAGGTCGCGCAGTACGCGTCGTCGCAGCTCAACGCCGCCGAGGCGCTCGCCGCCGAGTACCAGGCGCGTCAGGCCGCTGCGGAGGCCGAGCTCGGTGCGCTGCTGCGTACCGAACGGCAGCGACGCGAGCAGGTCGCGCTCGACGCGGCGAAGGCGGAGGCCGACAAGTTCAAGACGCAGAAGATCCCGAACGTCGTCGCGCCGTCGTCGAAGGCGGGGATCGCGGTCAATGCGGCGATGTCGCAGCTGGGCGTCCGCTACGTGTTCGGTGCCCGCCAGCCGGGCGTGGCGATGGACTGCTCGGGGCTCACGTCGTGGGCGTGGGGCGTCGCGGGCGTGAGCATTCCGCGCACCTCGCGCACGCAGTACGCGGGACTCACGCGCATCCCGATCGCCGCGGCGGAGGCGGGCGACCTGATCTTCTCCGGCTATCCGATCCACCACGTCGGCATCTACATCGGCAACGGCCAGATGGTGCACGCTCCCCGCACGGGCGACGTGGTGAGGGTCGTGGCGCTGACGTGGTCGAAGGTCGTCGGCGTCGGCCGGCCGCGCTGACGACCGCCCCGCGTCACGCAACTAGCCTCCTCACATGGCGCTGAAGGGTTGGACGGAGGGATCGTTCGCCGCGGATGGACGGACGCGGCCGACGTGGACGAAGGGGACGGGTCCCGGCGTCGTGGTGATCCACGAGATCCCAGGGATCACCCCCGCGGTGCAGCGCTTCGCCGAGCGCGTGGTCGACGAAGGCTTCACCGTCGCAATGCCGTTGCTCGTGGGCGAGGCCGGGCGCGCACCGAGTGGGGGCTACCTCGCGTCGTCGTTCGCCAAGGTGTGCGTCTCCCGCGAGTTCACCTCGATGGCGCTGGGCTCGACGTCCCCCGTCGTCTCATGGCTGCGCGCGCTCGCCGCGTCGCTGCACGCGTCGGCGGGCGGGCGCGGCGTGGGTGCCGTCGGCATGTGCTTCAGCGGCGGGTTCGCGCTGGGGATGATGGTGGACGACGTGATGGTGGCCCCCGTCTTGTCGCAGCCGTCGCTGCCGTTCGCCGCGGGTCGCCGCCGCGCCGCCGACCTCAACCTGAGCGACGCCGACCGCGAGGCGGTGCGCAGGCGTGCCGAGGCGGGGTGCGACGTGCTCGGCCTGCGCTACACCGGCGACCGGCTCGTCGGCAGTCGCTTCGACTCGCTGCGCGAGCTGCTCGGCGAACGATTCGTGGCGGTCGAGTTCCCGTCGACGTCGCGCGCCGACCACTCGGTGCTGACCGAGCAGCCCCAGGAACCGGGCATCGTGGCGGTGCTCGACTTCCTGCGGCGCCGTCTCCTCGACTGAGGCCGCGCTACTCCACCACCGCGCGGTAGGGGCCGTCCCGGAACGCCATCACCGTCTGCGGCACGCGAGAGGACATCGGGCACGTCTCCACGAGGTGCCGTGCGAGGCGGCCCTTCGCGGCCTTCGCGCCATGGCCGCCGGAGCGGCCCGCCTTGTCGACCAGGTTGACGCACAGGTACGCGGCGAGCGATCCGCGGTCGGGGACGAATGCGGCCCGGTGCTCCTGCGGCAGGAGATCGACGACGGTGCAGCCCGCGAGCACCTCGTTGAGCAGCGCCGACAGCGGCTCGCGCCACCACGCAGCGAGCTGCCCGGTGGGCTCCAACCGGGCGCCCATCTTCAGCCGGTAGTCGG
>JBIIHV010000184.1:0-3942 GCA_044235415.1 Ilumatobacteraceae bacterium
TCCACCGCCCTGCGGTAGTCGCGGAGCCGGGTCTTGTTCGTGGTGCCGACGTCGACGAGGCGCGCGCCGGACCGCTCCAGCACCTCGGGCACGCGGAATCCGCCGCCGATCTCGACGCTCTCGCCGCGGGACACGGCGACGTCGCGCCCCTCGGCGAGCGCAGCGAGCACGAGCATCACCGCCGCGGCGTTGTTGTTGACCACGATCGCGGCCTCCGCACCGCACAGCACTGCGAGCAGTGCACCGATGCCCCGCTGGCGCGAGCCGCGTCTGCCCGTCGCCAGGTCGAACTCGACCGACTGGGCGCGAGCTGGCACCGAAGCTGCGACCGGAGCCCGTCCGAGGTTGGTGTGCAGCAGGACGCCGGTGGCGTTGACGACGGGCTGCAGCAACGAGTCGGCGAGTTCGTCGGCGAGTGTGCGCGCCGCCGCGGGATCCCCGCCAGCGCGCCGTGCACAGTCGACGAGCACGGCGTGGGGGAGCGGGCTGTCGGCGGCGAGCGCCCGTGCGGTGGCGTCGATGGAGGGCGGCCGGGGCGCGTCGCTCACCCGGTCCAACCTACTGTCGGGTCGCCATGACGGGTCCCGCGGACGACGGACGGCGGCGCGCGCCGTCGCAGGGAGAGAGGGCGCGGGCCGACGTCCCGCTCCGGCCGGCCGCGACGGTGATGCTGCTGCGCGACCACCCCGACGAGGGGCTGCAGGTGTTCATGTTGCAGCGGACGCCCAACGCCGCGTTCGCGCGCGGGATGTACGTGTTTCCCGGCGGACGGGTCGATCCCGCGGATGCGGCGCAGGAGGTCGAGTCGGTGTGCGAGGGGCTCGACGACGCCGAGGCGAGCGCGATCCTCGGCATGCGGGTGGGCGGGCTCGCGTACTGGGTCGCGGCGATTCGCGAGTGCTTCGAGGAGGCCGGCGTGCTGCTCGCGGCCGACCCCGCGACGGGGTCGGGACCGGGTGCCGCCGTCGCGGACCGTGCCGCCGAGCGCGCGCAGGTGCACGCGGGCGAGCTCTCGATGGTCGACCTGTGCCGGCGGCTCGGTGTGTCGCTGCTACCGGGCACCATGCACTACGTGAGCCACTGGATCACGCCGGTCGGCGAGTCGCGGCGCTTCGACACGCGCTTCTTCCTCGCGCCGGCGCCGGTCGACCAGGTTCCCGTGCACGACGACTTCGAGACGGTCGACAGCCTGTGGATCTCGCCGTCCGAGGCGCTGCGCCGCCACGACCGGCGCGAGCTGGCGATGATCCCGCCGACGATCGCGAACCTCGAGATGATTGCCGGACACGGCACCGTGGCCGGGGCGTGCGCGGCGGCGGCTGCGATGCCGCGCCCGGCGGCGATCGAGCCGCGCCTGCGCATCGACGGCGAGGGCCGCGTCGTGGGCGTCATCCTCCCCGGCGAGCCGGGTTTCGACGACCCGCGCTAGCGGCGCCGTGTACCGGCGCCGTGGTTCGGCGGAGCGTCAGCGGCGGAGCGTCAGCGGTACCGCGTCCTCCGCGCGCGCGGAACACCCGCCCATGTCGGCCGTCGTCGGCGTCGAGTCGATGATCGCGCGGGCGATCCTGCGGAATTCCACCGCAGCGGCGCCCGTGCCGCCCAGCGCGACGGGCTGGCCCTCGTCGCTGCCGTGCGCAACGGCGCGCTCGATCGGGATGCGGCCGAGCAGTTCGGCGCCCACCTCGGTGGCGAGTGCCGCGCCGCCACCCTCGCCGAACAGCGCGTACTGCGCGCCGTGGTCGCAGGTGAACGAGCTCATGTTCTCGATCACGCCGGCGACGCGCAGGAAGCTGCGCCGCGCCATGTCGGCGGCGCGGATCGCGACCTTCTGCGCCGACACGGCGGGCGTCGTCACGATCACGAGGTCGGTCCGCGGCAGCATGCGCGCGAGTCCCATCTGGACGTCGCCGGTGCCGGGCGGCATGTCGATCAGCAGGTAGTCGAGATCTCCCCAGTGGACGTCGTTGAGGAACTGCTCGACCGCCTTCGTCAGCATCAGGCCGCGCCACATCAGCGCGGTCCCCTCGTCCTCCACGAGCATCCCCGTCGAGACCACCTTCAGGAGCCCGTCGCCGACGCGGCGCTCGTTCGGGACGATGCTCGGCTTTTCGGCGTCCCCGATGCGCCGCGCCTCCAGCCGGTCGGACATGCCGAGCATCCGCGGAATCGAGAACCCCCAGATGTCGGCGTCGAGCACGCCGACGACGAGGCCCTCGGCCGCAATGGCCGCTGCGAGGTTGACGGTGACCGAGCTCTTGCCGACCCCGCCCTTGCCGCTGGCGATGGCCAGCACGCGCGCGCTGAGCGGCACGCGGGTGTCGCTGGCCTGCTGGCGGGCGTTCCACCTCGCCCTGGTCATCGTGGCGGTGCGCTCGTCGGCGGTCATCTCGCCCCACTCGATCGTCACGCCGGTCACGCCGGGGTGGGTCGCCACGCGCGACTCGACGTCCTTCTTGATCTGTGCCCGCAGCGGACAGCCCCGGATGGTGAGCTTCACGGGGATCGTCACCCGCCCCTCGCCGTCCACCCTGACCTCCCCGGCCATGCCGAGGTCGACGATGTTGTCGCCCAGTTCGGGGTCGATCACGGCGCGCAGCATGGCCGTGACGTCGGCGGGTGCCGGGGGCGCGGCGCGGCGACCGGACATGGCGCCAACCTACCGGCGGTCCGAAACGGACGGGACGCACTGCTTGCCAATGGCGCACCGGCGGGCGGTACTCTCTGTCGCATGATCACGCTCACCGACGCAGCAGCATCGAAGGTCAAGCAGTTGCTCGACGAGGAGGGCGGCTCCTTCGCCCTGCGCGTCGCCGTCAAGCCGGGCGGGTGCTCGGGATTCTCCTACGACATGTTCTTCGATAGCGACGTCAGCCCCGAGGACCAGACGCTCGAGTTCGGCGGCGTGCGCGTCGTCGTCGACGCCGAGTCGTCGAAGCTGCTGGTCGGCGCGAGCCTCGACTACCTGGACGGCCTGCAGGAGGCGGGGTTCAAGATCACGAACCCGAACGCGTCGCGGTCGTGCGGGTGCGGCAAGTCGTTCAGCTGACCGTCAGCTGACCAGCCCGAGCGCCGCGAGGCGCTCGTCGATCTCCGTCTCGTCGAAGACGGCGTCCAGCCGTTCGGCGACGGTGCCGTCGGCGCGCACCAGGAACAGCGCCGGCTCGAAGGTCATCCCCAGCGCCTGCACGGCGGGTGCGACGGCGGACGCCGTCCGGTCCGTATAGACGTCGGCGTGCACGAAGGCGACCGCACCGCCCACACGCTCGCGGACGGCCAGCAGTCCGTCGAGTGCGGGTGCGCACGTGCCGGTCGAACAGAACGCAGGGGTGCCGACGAGGTAGGCGACGGGACGGCCGAGCGCGAGCGCCTCCGTGAGCGTGAGGTCGTGCAGCGGGCACGGCTCCGGTGCGCGGGTGCAGATCGGGTCGACGCCCCTCGCGTCGGCCGTGGTCGGCGTGTCGAACGGGGGCATCGGGTCGCCCGCGCCGGGCACCGCGACGCTGCCCGCCGCCGCGATCTGCACGCCGGCGCCGTCCTCCTGGCCCTCCACCTGCAGCACGTACGTGCCGGGCGCATCGACCACGGCGCGGAACGGCCAGTACGGCGTGGCCAGTCCGTCGCCGTGCCGTCGTGCGACGAGTCGGTCGGCGGCGACCGCACCGCTCTCCGACTCCACGAGCCGCGCGACCAGCTCGGTGGGCGCACCCTCCGTCACCAGGCCGTCGATGGTGGCGAGCGACACGGGCATGCGCACCGCGCCGGTCACCAGCACCTGGGGAAAGCGCTGCACGAGGGTCAACGCCCCCAGCGACGGCGCGTCGCCGCCACGGTCCGAACCGCACGCCGATGCGAGCGCTCCACTGCCGAGCAGCGCGGTGCCGCCAAAGATGAGCGAGCGACGGGAGAGCACGCGACGATGCTACGAGGGGCGCCGGTCGTGGC
>JBIIHV010000186.1:0-3936 GCA_044235415.1 Ilumatobacteraceae bacterium
GTTCCCCGGCGGCTCGACGAGCTTCGTCGTCGAGCTGCCGTCGGCCGACCGTTCGATCGCACCGTCGGGCCTGCGCCTGGTGGAGTAACTCGGCGGCCGCGCGGCGGACGACTACGGTCAGCCCGCTGTCGGTGCGCTGTCGTGGTGCACCTCACATCGACGAGGAGGTCAGCGTGAAGGTTCGTGCGGGTGCGACTCCGAACCAGTTCGTCATTGACGCGGCGCCACAGGATGCCGGACCGGCGCTCGAGCGTGCGATTGCGTCGGTTGGGAAGCTGTCGGCCTCGGACCTCTCGGCGGGGACCCTCGAGGGTCTTGGCAAGTACGGGCTCAACACGGTGAAGCTGACGGCGACGTTGACGGAACAGGACGGCTCGACGGTGGTGACGGTCGTCGCGCGGAGCGGCTCGCTGGGCTCGTCGCCGGTGCGATCGGTCGTCGACCGGATCAAGGATGCGGTCGTCAACGACGGCAACGGGTCGTTCGTGGCCGACCGGAGCGGTACGTCGACGTCGGTGATCGTCGTGTCGGTCGTCGCGGTCGCGATCGGGGTCGTGGTTATCCTGGCGATGCTCGGCCTCTGACCGGCCCGTCAGGGCGACGCGGACCTACGGCCGGACGGCGCTCCGAGGGCGGTCGCTAGTCCCCGAACTTCTCCCAGTGCAGCACCTCCGACAGCGGCAGGCGGTCGGCCGGCTTGAAGTCGGTGCCCTTCGTGTACGCGACGGGGAAGATGCCGCCCTGCGTGTACTTGTCGTAGGGGATGCCCAGCAGGTCGGCGGCCTTGCGCTCGCCGTCGAGCATGAGGTGGATGGTCGTCCACGCCGAACCGAGGCCGCGCGTGCGCAGCGCCAGCATGAAGCTCCACACGGCGGGCAGCAGCGAGCCCCAGCCGCCGGCGCCCGTCGCGGTGTCGACGTTGTCGAGCCGCCCGCCGATCAGCGGCACCATCAGCCACGGCGCGCGCTCGAGGTTGTCCGCGAGGTACGACGCCGAGTCGCGCACCTTCGGCAGCTGCTCGTCGCGCTTGTCGCCGGTGGCGCGCGCGGGCAGCGAGGCGTAGAGCTCCCAGTTCGCGCGGTAGATCTCGGCGAGCTTCGCCTTGGTGGCAGGGTCGCCGACCACCACGAAGCGCCACCCCTGACGGTTGCCGCCCGTCGGGGCCTGCAGCGCAATGTCGAGGCACTCCTCGATCACCGACCGCTCGACCGGCCGGTCGAAGTCGAGCCGCTTGCGCACGCTGCGCGTGGTGCGCAGCACTTCCTCTGCCGAGAGTCCCAGGTCCATCCGTCCAGTCTGCCCGTGGGCCGGCGGCCGCGACGAGCCCGCGTGCCACGATGGGGACCCGACGAGGGAGGTCGCAGTGGCGCGCATCGAGGTGGCAGGGGTCGTGGACGAGCGGGTCGTGCTGGAGGTGTCGGGTGGCGTGGCCCACGTGCGCATGAACCGGCCCGACAAGCGCAACGCGCTCGACAACGCCATGTTCCTCTCGCTGGCCGCCGTCGGCAGGCACCTGGTGGGGGCGCCGGGTGTGCGCGCCGTCGTGCTCTCCGGTGAGGGCAAGTCGTTCTGCGCCGGCCTCGACTTCTCGGGCTTCGCGTCGATGGCCGGCAACGGCCAGCGCATCAACGCGGGCGATGCCATCGACGGCGGCATCACGCACCTCGCCCAGCAGGTGTGCTGGGTGTGGCAGGAGGTGCCGGTGCCGGTCGTGGCCGCGGTGCACGGCCACGCGCTCGGCGGCGGCATGCAGATCGCGCTCGGCGCCGACGTGCGCATCGCGCACCCGCACACGCAGCTGTCGGTGCGCGAGGTGCACTGGGGGCTCATCCCCGACATGACCGGCACGCTGATGTTGTCGCGCCTCGTGCGTCCCGACGTTGCCAAGGAACTGGTGTTCACCGCACGCGTGCTCGACGGCACCGAGGGCCACGCGCTCGGTCTCGTCACGCGGCTGGCCGATGATCCGCTCACCGTGGCGCGGGAGATGGCCGACGAGATCGCCGCGCGCAGCCCCGACGCGGTGCGTGGCGCGAAGGCGCTGCTGAACCGGCTCGCGGTGGCGGGCGCGGCCGAGCAGTTCGCCGCCGAGCGCGCGACGATCAGCCGGCTCATCGGGTCGCCGAACCAGGTCGAAGCCGTCACCGCCAACCTCGAGAACCGCGCGCCGACGTTCGCCGACGAGTCGTAGGTCGTCGCAACGCTGCGCTCGACCGGTGCAGCGCGCCGGCCGCTCGCTAGCATTCGTCGCGCGGGCCAGCGTCGTCCCGTTCCGCCACCCAGCCGGGTAGCGAGACCACTCAAGTCCGGCCCGAGCCGGACCGACAGGGACGACGACAGTGACGACCGGATTGCCGCCCGCGCGGGGTCTCTACGACCCCCGCTTCGAACACGACGCCTGTGGCGTGTCGTTCGTCGTCGACGTGCACGGCCGTGCGTCGCACCGCATCCTGTCCATGGGCCTCGGCGCGCTGTGCAGCATGGAGCACCGCGGCGCCACGGGCGCCGAGCCCGACACCGGCGACGGTGCAGGCGTGCTGCTGCAGGTGCCGCACGGCTTCCTCGCAGCCGTGGCGGGCGTGCCGCTGCCCGCCCCCGGCCGGTATGGCACCGGCATTGCGTTCCTGCCGGCTGACGACGACAACCGCCGCGCCGCGGTGGATGGCGTCGAGCGCATCGTGCGCGAGGAGGGCCTCGAGGTGCTCGGCTGGCGCGAGGTGCCGGTCGATCCGTCGAGCCTCGGTGCGACGGCCCGTGCCGCGATGCCCGCGTTCGCGCAGGTGTTCGTTGCCGATCCGCGCGGGGCCGAGGGCGTGGCGCTCGACCGCCTGCTGTGGGTGGCACGCAAGCGCACCGAGCACGAGCTGAGGGGCGACCTTGCGACGTACTTCCCGTCGCTGTCGTGCCGCACGCTCGTCTACAAGGGCATGCTCACGACGCCGCAGCTCGGCATGTTCTTCCCCGACCTGTCCGACCCGCGCATGGAGACGGCGCTCGCGCTGGTGCACTCGCGCTTTTCGACGAACACGTTCCCGTCGTGGCCGCTCGCGCACCCCTACCGCTACGTCGCCCACAACGGCGAGATCAACACCGTGCAGGGCAACCGCAACTGGATGCGCACCCGCGAGTCGCTGTTGCAGAGCGACCTGATCCCCGGGCTCCCGCGCGCGCTGCCCGTGGTGACGCCCGGGGGCAGCGACTCGATGTCGCTCGACGAGGTGCTCGAGCTGCTGCACCTGGGCGGCCGTTCGCTGCCGCATGCGGTGATGATGATGATCCCCGAGGCGTGGGAGAACGACGAGTCCATGGACCCGGCGCGCCGAGACTTCTACCGCTTCCACGCCGCGCTCATGGAGCCGTGGGACGGCCCGGCCGCCGTGTCGTTCACCGACGGCACCGTCATCGGCGCGGTGCTCGACCGCAACGGCCTGCGCCCGGGGCGCTGGTGCGAGACGTCCGACGGTCTCGTCGTGCTGGCGAGCGAGACCGGCGTCGTCGACATCGACCCCGCGACCGTCGTGCGCAAGGGACGCCTGCAGCCGGGCCGCATGTTCCTCGTCGACACGTCGAGGGGCCGCATCGTGGAGGACGACGAGATCAAGGCCGAGCTCGCCGCGGCGCAGCCGTGGGGCGAGTGGCTGCGCAACGGCATGGTGTCGCTGCGCGACCTCCCTGCCCGCGAGCACGTCGTGCACAGCCGCGACAGCGTGCTGCGGCGCCAGCAGGTGTTCGGCTGGACGAGCGAGGACCTCAAGCTGATCGTCGCGCCGATGGCGCGCAGCGGTGCCGAGCCGATCGGCTCGATGGGTACCGACACGCCGATCGCGGTGCTCAGCACGCGCCCGCGCCTGCTGTTCGACTACTTCCAGCAGCTCTTCGCCCAGGTGACGAACCCGCCGCTCGACGCCATCCGCGAGGAGGTCGTCACGTCGGTGG
>JBIIHV010000020.1:0-12531 GCA_044235415.1 Ilumatobacteraceae bacterium
CTCGTACCGCTCCATCGTCCCGATGTCGACGAGATCGCCGTCGACCGGCCACGTGAAGACGGCGCCCGCCGAACGGGCGACCACCTCGGTGCTGAAGTCGGACACGCCCGACAGCGGTCCGTACAGCTCGGGCGACAGGACGTAGACGGCCGCGTTCGCCGTCGTGCCCTTCGGCTCCGCCGGCTTCTCGTCGAACCCGACCATCACGCCGAGCGCATCCGTCGTGACGATGCCGCAGTCGCGCGGCTGGCCAGTCTCGAACGTCATCATCGTCATCGTGCAGCCGGCCGGTCGCGCGCGGTGCGCGGCGATGAAGGCCCCGAGCGACGCGGTGCAGTAGTTGTCGGCATGGACCAGCAGGCCGTCCCCGTCCTGCAGGAACGCCTTGTTGGCCACCAGGGTGCCGGCGGTGCCGAGCAGCACCGGCTCGTCGACGAACTCGACGATGTCGGCCCACGGAGAGCCGGCGACGTGCCGACGCACGGTGTCGGCGAGGTGGTGGAGGTTGACGAGCACGCGCTCGACTCCGGCCTCCGACAGGCGGCGGAGCCACATGTCCAGCAGCACCTCGTTCCCCACCGGGACGAGGCACTTGGGAACGGTGTCGGTCAGCGGACGGAGCCGCGTGCCGAGGCCCGCCGCGAGCAGGATGGCGCGCATCAGCCGAGGATCTCGAGCAGCTCCCCGCGCTTCAGCGGCACGTTGCCCACCTTCCCGACCTGCACCGACGCGGCGATCGCCCCGAGGCACGCGGCCTCCCAGATCGACGCACCGACGGTCAGCGCCAGCGTCGCCGCGGTGAGCAGGCAGTCCCCCGCACCCGACACGTCCTTCGGCGAGTCGTTGAGCGCGGGAAGGCGGTCCGTCGTCCACCGGCCGGCCCCCCCGGTGCTGTTCACGAGCGTCCCCTCCGCCCCGAGCGTCAGCAGCACGTGCTCGGCCCCCACGAGCGAGCCGAGCGACTCGGCCACGACGACGAGGCCGTCGCTCTGGTTGCGCAGCGCAACCCGCGCCTCGTGCTCGGTCGGCGTGATCAGGGTCGCGCCGGCGAACCTCGAGATGTCGCCCACCTGCGAGCTCGACTGGCTGTCGGCCGCGACCACCGTGCCCGCCGCCCGGAGCACGGGCATCAGCCGGGACACGAGCTGCGTCGGCAGGCAGCCGTAGTTGAAGTCGGAGAACACGAATGCGCCGAGCGGGCCGCCGACCGCGTCGAACTGCCGCACGAACTCGTCCTGCAGATCCTGTGCGAGCGCCTGCTGAGAGAGGCGCGACACGCGGAGCAGGCCCCGACCCTCGCTGCGGAAGCGCTGCTTCAACGTCGTCGGGCGCGTCTCGTCGACGACCAGCCTGGCCGCGACGCCCATGCGGTCGAGCTCACGCCGGCAGTACCTGCCCTCGTCGTCGTCCCCGACGACGGAGAGCAGGGTGGCCTCGGCGCCCAGCGACGCTGCGTGGGCCGCGACGATGCCGGCACCACCGATGAACCGGGACGTCTCGACGGGCGTGACCACGAGGGTCGGCTCCTCGCGGGACATCCCGATCGCGTCGCAGGTCACGTAGTCGTCGACGATCATGTCGCCGGCGACGGCGATGCGTGCGCCCTCGAACCGCCGCACGACCTCGACGAGACCCTCGCGGGCGATGCCGTGCCGCTTCAGGTACTGCTCCGGCACCGTCGGCCGCGACCGGGAGCCTGCATCGAGTTCGCGCCGGATCAGGTCGCTCGACGACAGGAAGCTCTCGCCCGAGCTGAAGACCAGCCGCCCGCCCCACGACTCGACGATCCGTTCCTCGAGGTTCGCCGTTCCCTCGTACTCCTTGCCCTTGACCACCACCCGGGGCCGTCGCTGCTCGAGGACCTCGCGGATGCCCGTGTCGACCAGGAAGCACTCGTCCACGTAGCCGTTCGCACGGACCCCCTCGAGCCGGTTCTGCTCGGTGACGTGGCCGCCGGGGCCCGCCAGCTCGTCGGACAACACGCCCACCACGAGCCGTTCGCCCAGCTCCTTGGCGAATCGAAACAGCCGGATGTGCCCGGGATGGACGATGTTGAAGATCCCGAAGACCATCACCTCGTCGGCGCGCACGTCCCCACCCTAAACGAGGATTCCGGCGACGACATCCAGCGCCGTGAGCGCATTGGACCACAGTCCCGCGATCTGGCCGCCGGTGCCGAGCGTCGAGTGGAGCCGCGCGTGCGGACCCCCAGCGGCGGACGTCACCTCGACGAGCGACGGATCCGCACCGACCGTCGCCGCGACGATGCGCGCGAAGTCCGCGTAGCGCATTTCGTCGCGCGCCGACAGGTGGACGATGCCGTCGAAGCCGGACTCGAACGCCGCCACCACCGCCGCCGTCACGCCGTCCTCCGGCACGGGACTGAAGCCGAGGTCGCCGTGGGCGCGAACGCTGCGTCCGTGCGACAGCGCCTCGCGCCACTCGGCGAGGCGCGGCCACGACGGCCCCACCACCTTCGTCATCCGCACCACCGTCGCGCGCAGGCCCGACCCGAGGAGCCCCCGCTCGAGCTCGACCTTCTGGCGCGCATACTCGCTGCGGGGCGACACCGGCGAGGTCGGCAGGGGCGCGGGGAGCGACCCGTCGAAGACCTGGGACGACGAGAACGCCACGACGCGCGCTCCGAGCCGTCCCCAGTGCTGCGCCGCCGCGGCCGCCGCGTCGACGTTGACCGTGCGACTCGTGGACGGGTCGCGCTCGCACGCGTCGACGGTCGTGATGCCGCCCGCCAGCACGACGAGGTCGGCGGAGACGGAACCCAGGCGGCGCGGCACGGCGGGGTCGCGGAGGTCCCACGGCGCATCACCCCCCGAGCGGGTGCTCGTCACCACCTCCGCACCGCGGTCCTCGAGCCCCCGACGGACGGCCGCACCGACCTGTCCGTCCGCACCGACGACGATCGCGCGGATCCGCGACGCGCCGTCGGGTGCGCTACTCGAAGAAGATGAATTCGTAGTCACCGCGGTACCCGCTCCGGTCGAACAGCCACAGCCAGTCGTCGACGGAGAGGAAGGTGCGGCACGTGAGCGCCCAGCACTCGAGGTTGAACAGCTCCTGCTCGTTGCGGTAGCTCTCGACCATCACGAACGCACTGCGTCCGACGCGCTGCATCTCCGCGAGCGCAGCGGAGACCTCGGGCAGGTGGAAATTGTGCAGGACGGCCAGGGAGATCACGAGGTCGACCGACTGGTCGGCCCGTGGCAGGGGCTGTCGGGCGTCGCCGAGCGTCAGGTGCGGACGGACGAGGTCGGTGGCGCCAGCCAGGGCGTGCGGCGACACGTCGAGGCCCGAGACCGACAGTGCCGGCTCCGCCTCGAGCATCTCGTGCAGCAGGAAGGCCTTGCCGCACCCGACGTCGAGCACCGACGAGCCCGGCCCGAGACCGTAGGCACGGATCAGCTCGGCCGCGGGACCCGCCCAGTAGCCGGGACGGAACGCGTACCCGCCGTAGCCGTAGCGGCGGTCGCCATCCCAGTAGTCGGCGCCGAACTCACCCGCGACGCGCATCGCCTCGACCTTGCCGTCGACCATCCTGCCGAGGTAGTCGCGCGCCGTCGAACGGTGCAGCGGGGTGACGATGGAGCGCAGCTCACCCAACGGGGAACCCCGCCTCGCCCGGCGCGGACTCGAGCGCGAGGCGCACGCGCCACAGCACCTCGACGTCGTCGGCCGACGCCCGCGAACCCACCACGATGTCCTCCACCGCGAAGTGGATCTCCTTGCCCTGCGACACCACGCGGTCGAGGACGGAGGCCCGCTGCACGGGATCCTCCGGCAGCTGGAAGACGCTGTAGGCGAGGATGCCGTCGATGCGCGGCAGCTCGCCGCACACGGTCTCCAGGATCAGGTGCGAACCCGGCATCGCGTACTCCGACGCGGCGAGCAGCAGCGTCACCCCGCGGCGGCGCGCATAGTCGCGCAGGACGATGTTCTGGACGTGCTGCGGAACCCGCTCGCCGAGGAACGGCCGCCCGAAGATGTAGCCCCTGAGGCGCTTCACCCGATCCTCGGGAGCCGGTACGACATGCCGCGGATCGAGCACGGACGCAGGGCGACCGGCTCGAAGAACTCGCCCAGCTTCTTGTCGCCGTACGGGGTGAACACGCCCTTGAACCGGCAGTTCATCGACCAGCGCGTCTCGTCCGTCGCGTTCACGACGTTGCCGTGCGGCAGCGACTGGTCGAACAGCAGCACCTCGCCGTGGCGCACCTCGAGCCACTGAACGTCGTCCTTGATGCGTTCGAAGAGCGCGTCGGCGGACGACGACCGGCCGTCGAAGAGCGATTCGTTCAGCTCCGCGAGCTGCCCGGCGTCGCCCGGCAGGAAGTACATCGACTTGGTGCCATGGCAGTCGACGAGCGGCAGCCACACCACGACCTCGTAGGGCGAGTCCCCCGACCACGTGTCGGCGTGCACGGGGAGGAGCGAACTGGCGTCGTCCGGCATCTGGATGCTCAGGTTCACGCGCTTCTGCATGGCGATCTCGGTGCCCGCGATCTCCTCAATTGCCTCCCGCGCGAGCGAGTAGTAGCGGCGGCGGAACTCCGGTTCGCGGCCGAGCGCCTCGATGATCGCGAGGCGGAATTCGTTGAGCCGGTCGCCGTCGACGTGGCGGTGCACGCCGTTCAGCAGGGCGAGATCGTCCGGCTCGGACGCGCCCACTTGCTCGCGCACGAACCCCGCCACCTTCGACACGATCCAGTCGAGCGAGGTGCGGTCGGAGACCGGCACGACCACCTTCCCCGTCTCGACGTATTCCTTCGCCCGGGGCGACAGCTCAGCGAACACCGCGCGCGCCCTCCCCCGCCAGCGACCGCATCGCCGACACGACCGCGGCCGGCGTGATGCCCCAGTGGTCCATGAGGTCGCGCTGGCTGCCGTACCTGTCCGCGAACCGGTCGGGGATCCCGATCCGGCGCACGGAGGTTCCGCCCAGCGCGTCCGCGTCGGCGAGCGCCTCCAGCACCGCACTGCCGAGCCCGCCGGCGACGACGTGCTCCTCGACCACGACCACCCGGCCGCAGGACGCGGCCCGCGAGACGATCGCCTGCACGTCGAGCGGCTTCACCGTGTGCACGTGCAGGACGCTGCACTCGATGCCGGCGGCGCGCAGCTCGGCGGAGGCGGCGAGCGCCACCTGGGTCGCCACGCCCGTCGAGACGATCAGGCCGTCGGTGCCCTGCTCCATCTCGATCGCCCGGCCGATCTCGAACCCGAGCCCGGGCCGACTGACGACGGGGTCGCCGCCCTTGGCGAAGCGGATGTACATCGGGTGCGGCCAGTCGAGCGTCAGGTCCATGAGCCGACGCATCTCGTCGGCGTCGCACGGCGCGACCACCGTCATGTTCGGCAGCGCGCGCAGGATCGCGAGGTCCTCCACCGCCAGGTGGGTGGGCCCGAGCGGCGCGTACACCGCGCCGCCACCGCTGGCGAGCAGCACGACCGGGAGGTCCTGGATGCAGAGGTCGATCGCGACCTGCTCGTAGCAACGGCGGGTGAGGAACGTGGCAATGGTGTTGACGTAGGGACGGAAGCCCTCCGTCGCGAGGCCGGCGGCCATGCCGACCACGTGCTGCTCGGCGACACCCTCCATGAAGAACCGCTCGGGGTGGCGCGTGCGCATCGAGTCGAGCACGCCCGGCCCGAGGTCGGAGCCGATGAACACCACCCGCTCGTCGCGGTCGGCCAGCGCACCGACCGCCTCGATCGCCGCCTTCCTCACGGCGCGCCCCGCCTCAGACCAGGTGCTCGCGGATCATGGCGAGCTCCTGGTCCGACAGGTTCGACTTGTGGTGCCACTCCGGGTTGCCCTCGGCGAACGGCACGCCGCGGCCCTTCACCGTGTGGCAGATGACGGCGGTCGGACGTGCCGGATCGGCCGGCAGCGCGCCCAGCACCGTGCGCAGGGCACCCACGTCGTGGCCGTCCACCTCGCGCACGGCCATGCCGAAGCTCGTGAGCTTGTCGGCGAGGGGCTCCAGGTCCATGACCACGCTGGTCGGCCCGTAGGACTGCAGCTTGTTGTAGTCGATGAGGAGCACCAGGTTGGACAGGCGGTGCTTGCCGGCCGACATCGCAGCCTCCCAATTGGAGCCCTCGTTCATCTCGCCGTCACCGACCATGACGAACACGCGGGAGGACGAGCCCTTGATGCGCAGGGCCGTGGCGACGCCCACCGCGAGCGGAAAGCCGTGCCCGAGCGCACCGGTCGTCGCCTCGACGCCGGGCACCTTCCCGCGCTCGGGGTGCCCGCCCAGCCGGCTGTCGCGGTGGCAGAACGACTGCAGCTCCTCCGTGGGGAAGTAGCCCTTGTCGGCGAGAAGCGCATAGAGCGTCAGGCAGCCGTGGCCCTTGCTGAGGATGAACCGGTCGCGGCCCTCCCAGTCCGGCTCGGAGGGCCGGTACTGCATGACGTCGTCGAACAGCACACGGAGCACCTCGACCATCGAGAGCGACGAACCGAGGTGGCCGCGGCGTCCGCCGTCCAGCGCCGACACCACGAGCCGACGCAGGTACTTCGACCGTTCGTCGAGCTGCGTCACGAGGGCGATTCTACGGCGGTGCCGCGCAGGCGCTCGGCACGCGCGCACCGCTCGGCCCACGTCGGCTCCTCGAACGGTCCCGTGCCGAGGAACGGCCGCAGCACGATGAGGTGCCACCGCAGCGCCAGCAGCGGCAGTGCGATGCGCGCCCGCTCCATCGCCCGGGGCCCGAACACGGAGCCGGCGCCGCGCCACCACCGCTGCCGCAGGTCGCGATCGAGCGCCATGCCCGGATGGAGGAGCACGTCCCCCACGAGCTTCGCCGGATCGTCCCAGCCGAAGTACTCGAAGTCGAGGAACACGTCGCCGCGCGCCGTGCGGATCGCGTTGTGCGACCCGAAGTCGGAGGGGCTCAGTACGCGTTCGGCGCGCGGCAGCGGCTCGTGCGGGGGCGCGGGCCAGGCGGACGATGCCGCCGAGGCCGCCTCGTCGAGCTCCCGCTGCAGACGGCCGGTCGCCAGTTCCGCGAGCGGCGTCCACGGGGAGCGGGCCGCCGCATCGATGCGTGACTGCACCTGGCCCACGAGGTCGTCGAGGCTGAGGCACGCCTCGGATGCGCTGCCGAAGTCCGGTGGCGCGGCGCCGCCGAGGGATGCGAGGCGGTCCGTCATCGCGAGCATCGCATCGACCAGTGCGGCGTCGGGGGACGGTGACGGCGTGCCGTCGACGCACTCGAACGTCGCGAGGCCGACCCGGTCGTCCCACCACAGCGACCGCGCCACGGGGAGTCCGTGGCCGTGCATCCACTGCGCCGCGAGCGCCTCCGTGCGGCAGCGGTTGCGGCGGTCGCGGTGACGGTCCGGATACCGCTTTGCGACGATCCTCCCGGACGGCGCATCGAGCACGAACACCCTGCTGTTGCCGCCTGCGCCGATCGGGTGCAGCCGACCCGCAGACGCCACCGCACCCAGGCACACGAGCATGCGCCCCACGTCGGCCGACTGGACGGAGCCGTGGACGGCGTCCGCGGCCTCGCGCCACGACCCGACGACCTCGAGTCCGTCGCAGTCACCGTCGGCGCCGAACTTCAGCCCCCGGACCGAGGCCGGGAACGACGGGTGCCGGAGCACCTCGGACAGGTCGTCCACGTAGCAGGCGGTGCCGAGCGACGCGATCCGGTCGACCTTCGCATCCTGCGTCGGCTCGTAGTGCACGTGCCCGGGTGCGACCTGCCACGGCTCTTCGCCCACGACGCCGTGTGCGCGCAGCCACGCGGTGGCTGCGTCGCGCAACGAGCGACCCGACGCGTCAAAGTGTCCGTGCTCGGTCTTGTGGCTGACGATGTGCACCTCGTCGCCCGCCACGGCGCAGCGCACCAGGAACTCGTGCACGCCGGGGAAGGCCTCGGCGAGCTCGATGCCCGTCGAATAGATCCAGCCCTGCACGCGCTGCCACCCCTCGTCGCCATGGCGGTCGAGCACCGCCCGCTTGGCGTCCTGCTTGGATGTCGCCCGGCCGGGGTGCGGCGCGACGGCCACCCCTTCGCGTTCGAGCGCCGCCGCGAGCGGCAGCGCGTAGTCGATGATCGTGTTGTCGAGATCGAGCCCGATCCGACGGGTCATTGCAGGTCGATCGACTGCATTCTCTTGATGTTGAAGTACCGCTCGTCGGTCAACGAACCGGGCAGCAGACCCGCGTCGAACGCATCCTTCAGGTCGCGCACCGCGTCGGCAATCGTCCTCGTCGCCCTGAAGCCCAGCTCGTCGTGGATCCGCGCGGAGGAAATGTGGTACGAGCGGTTGTCGTTGGACTCCTTGCGCACCACCCGGACGTCGTCGCCGATCACCGACCGGACCTCGTCGGCGATCGCGCGGACCGACTGGTTCTCGTAGCCCGCGTTGTAGATGCGACCGGCGATCGTCGCGGGCTCCGCGGCCAGCAGCAGCAGGTACGCGTCCACCATGTCGGCGATGTGGATGTTCGGACGCAGCTGGTCGCCGCCGAGGATCGTCACCTCGCGGTTGTGGTACGCCTGGTTCGTCAGGATGTTGACGACCACGTCGAGCCGCTGGCGCCTCGAGTACCCGCACACGGTGGCCGGCCGGATCGTGACCGTGGTGAATCCCGGCGACTGGTACCTCGCGAGGATCTCCTCGCACTGCGCCTTGAACCGCGAGTAGTCGGTGAGCGGCTCGAGCGGCATGTCCTCCGTGACGTCGGGCACCTCCTTGATGCCGTACACCGACGACGACGACGCATAGATGAAACGGGACGCACCGGCGTCGCGGCTGGCGGCGACGAGCGGTTCGAACGCGTCGAGGTTGATCGACCTGCCGAGGTCGGGGTTGAGCTCGAAGCTCGGGTCGTTCGAGATGCACGCGAGGTGGATGACGTCGGTGACGCCGACGAGTTCGCGCCGCAGCACGTCCGCATCGCGGATGTCGCCCTTCACGCACCGCAGGTCGGCGTGGGGGTCGAGCACGTCGTCCCCGTACATGAACAGGTCGACGACCGTGACGCCGTAGCCCGCGGCAAGCAGCGCCGGCACGAGCGCCGCACCGACGTAGCCGCCCCCGCCCGTGACCAGGACCTTCCTCATGCGCCCTCCCCTTCCGTATCCACCGTGCCGTCCCGCCCGAGGTAGCGGAACCAGTCCTCCGTCGCCTCGGCGATCGACTCCGGCGTCCACACCGGCGCGTCGCGCCACGACTCGATCTGCCCGACCACGCGGGCGACGCCCTCCTCGAAGGACGTGGCGGCCCGCCAGCCGAGGACGCCGGAGATCTGTGCGGTGTCCGCGAACGTGCAGTCGGGCTCGCCCGGCCGCTTCGGGATGTGCACGACGTCGCCGCCAAGCAGCTCGACGAGGCGGTTGACGGACTGGTGGGCCCCGCTGCCCACGTTGAGGATGCGGCCGTCCGCTCGCGCCGATTCACCGGCCGCGACGAACGCCGCGGCGACGTCGGCGACGAACGTGAAGTCGCGGGTCTGCGCGCCGTCCCCGACCACCGTGAAGGGCTTGCCCGCGAGCTTCTGCGCGAGGAAGACCCCGAAGACGGCGCCGTAGGTGCCGCTCGTGCGCGAGCGCGGACCGAAGACGTTGAACAGGCGCAGCGACGTCGCACGCATGCCGTAGACGTTCGCCCAGTGCACCACGAGGTGCTCACCCATCATCTTCGTGAGGGCGTACGGGTACTGGGGGCGCAACGGCGCGTCCTCCGGCGTCGGGTACGCGTCGGGGATGCCGTAGCAGCTGGACGACGCCGCGTACACCAGCTTGCCCGCGCCGGCGCGACGCGCGGCCTCGAGCACGTTGAAGGTGCCGTCGACATTGGCGCGGAAGTAGGCGCGCGGGTGCTGGATGCTGGGCACGATGTCGGCCAGCGCCGCGAGGTGGAAGACACGGTCGGCCCCCGTGAACTCGGCCTGCCACGGTCCCTCGACGGCGACGTCCGCCTCCACGAACCGCACGGAAGCGGCGACGTTCTGGCGCCGTCCCGTCGAGAGGTCGTCGACGACGACGACCTCGTCCCCGCGCGCGAGGAGGGCATCGACGAGGTGGCTGCCGATGAAGCCGGCGCCACCCGTGACGACCGACCTCACGTCAGGCGGATCCCTCGGTGCACAGCCACTGCATCACCATGTGACCGACGATCAGCTGGAGGTCCTCGGCGACCTGCATGTCGTCGACCTCGAAGTGGATCGGGTGCTTGGCGATGTCCTTGCACTTGCCCCCGCCGTATCCCAGCACGGCGAACGTCTCCATCCCGAGCGAGTTGCCCATCTCCAGGGCCGCGACCACGTTCGGCGAATTGCCGCTGCCGGAGAAGACCACGAGCACGTCCCCGGCGTTCGCCTTGACTCGGAGCTGCTCGGAGAAGATCTTGTCGTACCCGATGTCGTTGGCGAGGCAGGTGAGCACCGCCGCGTTCGCCGGGAGCGCCTCGATGCGCAGGCCGATGCCGCGGGTGACGCCCGCCCCGTAGGTGAAGTCGTTGGCGAGGTGGATGGCGTTGCCCGCGCTTCCGCCGTTTCCGCAGAGGTAGATGGTCCTGCCCGTGTCCCACGCCCGCTTGAAGGCGTGCGCGAGCTCGGGGATGCGCTCGATCGTCGGGCTGCGGAGGCACGAACCCAGCAGATCGGCGTAGGAGGTGATGCGATCGGTCTTCATGCGGGGGCTCCTTGCGGCGTCGGCGCCCGCCAACACTACGACCCCGCCCGCCCGGCTATGCGACCGGGAACAGCCCCGGGTGCCGGCCGATGAAGGAATCGGGGAACGGACTGCGGCCACGGCGCCCGAGCCCGTGGAGCAGGTCCGCCGCCGCGGCTTGGCGGGCGGTCGGCTGGGGAAAGGCGCGGTCCCCCTCCGTCAGCGCGAGCATCTCCACCGCCGCGTCGGCGAGTTCGGTGGGCGAGTTGTCCTCGAACGTCCAGTCGCTGCCCTCGTGGCGACGGGCGACGCTCCATCCAAACGGGCTCTGCAGCACCCGGTCGAATGAGACGCCGTTGCCGCGTCCGTCGCGAACGAGCTTCGGCAGCATCATGTGGCGGTCGAACCACTGGTCGAAGGCGATCGACGGGTAGTTCGTGATGATCGACGGCCTGCCGAACGTCGGCGGCACGTTGAGCGGGCCCGATCCGGTCCCGACGAAGAAGCGGCACTGCGACCAGACGAAGACGTCGTTGTCGGCGCTCCTCACGGGGAGGTGGGCGTAGTCGACGAGACCCTTCATGCGCGGAAGGGGCGTCGTCTCCGGCGATCCCATGCGGACGACCGTTCCGCCCGCGCGCACGATCTCCTCGATCATCGGCACGTAGGTGGCCGGATCGCAGTCGACCGCGTTCGTCCAGTGGTGCGGATCGCCCTCTCGCACGTGCAGGCCGACGAACCAACCCTCCGGATCGAGTCCCACCCCTGCGAGCGACCGCCGCGACCGCTCGATCCGCTCGGGATCCGGCGTGAGCAGGTGGGTGCGTCCCTCACGGCGCCACCGCTCGTTGACGCCCGCATAGGCGCGGTAGAAGTCGACGGGGCCGGATGCGAGCCTGACGATCGAGACGTCGTCGAACAAGGGCCGCATCGCCGCCTCGAACGTGCGGTATTCCCGTCGGGGGAGGAGGCGGATGTCGACGTGGGGCCGCCAGCACTCGAGGTACGCACGGTTGGCGACGGAGTCGGCGCTGCCGACGAAGATCCTCCGCTCGGGACTGAGCTCGCCCAGGATGCGCGCGCGCTGCAGGAGGTCGATCAGCGCGAGGTGGCCGATGTGGCCGATGTACGCGCCCGAGATGAAGCGCACGCCGAGCGCGCCGAGCCACGACTCGCGCGCCGTGCGATCGTGCAGCGCGGCCTCCTGCACCCTGAGCCCGATCGAGCGGTCGAACTCGCCCCGCAGGTAGTGGACCTGTGCCAGCTCGTGCAGGATCCGTGGTTCCCCGGCGAGCGACGGCGGTGCCGCCTCGAGCGCGGCCTTGGCCGCCGAAATGCGGCCGACCGCCACGTCTCGCCGCACCTGCCGCACGATCGCGGCGGCGTCGTCCCGCCGGTCGTCCGTCGCGCGCTCCGAGAGGAACGAGAGCTGCTCGACCATCCACCGACGGTCCCGCGCCGTCACCGACCCGTGGAGGGACGCACCAACGACGGATGCCGCCCGTGCCACCACCCGGAGGACCTGCACCGGCGCCGTCGCGCCCAGCACCGCCGGCACCCGCCGCGCCTTCCTGAGCAGCACCCGGACACCGCCGCGGCGGAGGTCGCGCAACGTCCGCGCGAGGTGGAACAGGGCCGACCTCATCCGCGGTCCTCCACGTCGCCGCCGCGCGCGAGCGACGCCAGCAGCGCCGCCGTCGGCGGACCGAGGTCCGACACGCGCCCCGATCCGACCTCCAGGATCCGGTCGCACGACGCGAGCGTGGACACCCTGTGCGCGACGATCACCACCGTCCGCGAGCGGCCGACCTCCTCGATGGCCGCCGCGACGCCCCGCTCGGTCGCGGCGTCGAGCGCGCTCGTCGCCTCGTCGAGGAC
>JBIIHV010000187.1:0-3808 GCA_044235415.1 Ilumatobacteraceae bacterium
CCGGACCTGGTCTGATGGAGGCGGGCATGGTCGGAGCGGGCCGGGCGCGGTCGATCGGCGTCTCCATCCAGCTTCCGTTCGAGTCGAGTGCGAACCCCGTGATCGCGGGAGACGCGAAGTACGTGTCCATGCGCTACTTCTTCACGAGGAAGCTGATGCTCGTGAAGGAGTCGCAGGCATTCGTCTGCATGCCCGGCGGCTTCGGAACCCTGGACGAGATGTTCGAGTTGCTGACGCTCACCCAGACGGGGAAGGGCATCCCCGTCCCCATCGTGCTGATGGAGCTTCCAGGCGACCGCTTCTGGCACGCAGTCGAGACCTTCATCGAGGACCAACTCGTCCCACGCAGGCTCGTCTCACCGGAGGACGTTGCGTTGTACAGGGTCTGCAGCGATGTCGGCGAGGCCGTCGGCGAGATCGAGGGTTTCTACCGGAACTTCCACTCGATCAGGTTCGTCGGTCGCCGGCTCGTCGTGCGGCTCCGACACGAGCCGACGGACGAACTGCTGGCGGCACTCCACCGGGACTTCGGACACCTCTGTCGTTCGGGTGGATTCGAGCGTTCCGGTCCGTTGCCGGCTGAACAGGCCGATGGGGACGCGACCGACAAGCCGCGACTCGTCTTCGACTTCGTACGGCGGGACTGGGCTGGCCTTCGGTTGATGATCGACGTGCTCAACCGAGCCGTTTGAGGAGCCCTGCCGCCTTTTCAAGTGAACGCCGCGCCTGAGTGAGGACCTTCTCCCGCTCGGGTCGGCCCGACTCGCCCCGCTCGTGGGCCCCGCGCAACACCTCCAACGCATGGTCGGCCAGCTCCTCCGCCAACGAGTCGAGGTCGGCGGCGATCTCATGGAGTTCGCGCACACGGAAAGTATGCCATCGGACCGGCACGCAGCGTGGTCTAGGGTTTCCCACCGTGCCGAAACTCGACGACCTCCATGAGTGGATGAGCTTTTCCGATCCCGACAAGGACCAGACGTGGATCGTCGACGCCACCTTCATGCTCTCCAACTGGACGTGCATCTGGGGTCGGGGGTGCAAGGGCGTGCTCGACGACGACGCCACGAAGCTCCAGCAGGGGTGCTGCAGCTTCGGTGCGCACTTCATCGACAAGGGGGACCTCGCGAGCGTCAAGAGATCCGTGCGGCGGTTGAAACCCGAGCACTGGGCGAACCACGCGAAGGGCACCAAGGGACGCTGGCTGACGAAGGAGCGGGACGGTGCGGACAAGACGCGCACGGTTGACGGCGCGTGCATCTTCCACAATCCTCCCGGTTTTCCGGGCGGAGGCGGATGCGCCTTCCACGTCGCGGCGACGGAGGCCGGCGAGCGGCCGATGGACTGGAAGCCCGACGTGTGCTGGCAGTTGCCGCTCCGCCTCGACGAACACACCGAGGATGACGGTCACGTCGTCTCCTTCGTCCGGGAGTGGAAGCGCCGGGACTGGGGCGAGGGTGGCCACGACTTCCACTGGTGGTGCACCGACCACCATGCCGCGTTCGTCGGCAGCCGACCGGTCTACCTCGAGTTGAAGGACGAGATCATCGAACTCTGCGGGGCCAAGATCTACGCCCGCATCGTGGATGCTCTCCGCAGCCGGACCGGAGCCGCATTGCCACACCCCAAGGCGCGGCGAAGAGCCGGTTAGGGCCGGCGCTTCGCCTGCCGCTTCCGGTCCTCGAGGCCGAGGACCCGCTTCCGGATCCTGATCGCGTCCGGGGTCACCTCCACCAGTTCGTCGTCCGCGATCCATTCGATGGCCGTCTCCAGGGTGTGGATGACCGGGGCAGCGAGCTTGACGCCATCGTCGTGGCTGTGCGTCCTGATGTTCGTCTTCTCCTTGGCGCGGACCGCGTTGACGACCATTTCCTCGTCGCGGCTCGACTGCCCCACGACCATTCCCTCATAGACGTCGTCTCCGGGCGCGACGAACAACGTGCCGCGCAACTGCAGGTTGTCGAGTGCATATGCCGTGACGCTGCCCGTGCGGTCGGCCACCATGGCGCCACCCGGACGCTGCGGAAGATCGCCGAACCACGGAGCCCATCCGGCGAGCGACTGGTTGACGAGCGCGGTGCCGCGCGTGGAGGTCAGCAATTCGGATCGAAGGCCGATCAGACCGCGTGCGGGAGCCTCGAAGGACACGATCGACCTGCCGGGATCCCCGGGACGGACATCGGAGATGCGGGCCCGGCGCGGGGCCAGCGCCTGGGTGACTGCCCCCACGTACTCGTCGGGGACGTCGCACGATCCCGCCTCGACCGGCTCGTGGACCGCCCCGTCGACGTCGCGCACGACGACCTCCGGTCGGCTGACCTGCAGCTCAAAACCCTCGCGCCGCATCGACTCGATGAGGACGGCCAACTGCAGCTCGCCGCGTCCGGCGACCTCGAGGACCTCTGCGGTCTCGGACGGCCGGACCTTGATGCTGACGTTGCCGAGCACCTCCTTGGCGAGACGGTCGCGGAGGTGCCGTCCGGTGAGGTATCGACCCGAGCGGCCCGCGAGTGGCGAGGTGTTGACGCCGAAACTCATCCGGATCACGGGTTCGTCGACCTCGAGGCGAGGGAGCGCAACAGCCGATTCGGGATCCGCCACGGTGTCACCGACCTCGACGTCCTCGAATCCGGCGAGGACAAAGAGGTCGCCGCATCCGACCTCCTGCACTTCCTCCCTGCCGATGCCACGGAATGCGAAGAGTCCTGCTGCACGTTTGCGCACGGGGGTTCCGCCGCCCCGACCGATCAGGGCGACCATCTCGCCGCGGCGGAGGGTTCCGGCTGCGACCCGGCCGATGGCAAGGCGGCCGAGGTAGTCGGACGCGTCCAGATTGGTGACGAGGGCCTGCAACGGCTCCGCGGAACGGTCCACCGGCCCCGGCACGTGCTCGACCACGCCGTCGAGGAGGCAGGCGAGCGAGTCGTCCTCACCGGGGTATCCGATGCCGCGCACGGCTCGGCCGTCGCGTGCAATCGCAGAGAAGACCGGGAAGGACAACTGGTCGTCGTCGGACGCGAGGTCGAGGAACAGTGCCTCCACTTCGTGCAGCACCTCGTCGGCCCTCGCGTCCTGACGATCGACCTTGTTGATCACCACGACCGCAGGCAGTCGGAGCCGGAGCGCCTTCGACAACACGTAGCGCGTCTGGGGCAACGGACCCTCTGCCGCGTCCACGAGGAGCAGCACGCCGTCGACGAGGGCGAGCGCGCGCTCAACCTCGCCGCCGAAGTCGGCGTGACCCGGGGTGTCGACGAGGTTGATTCGCGTGCCCTTCCATTCGACCGAGGCCGCCTTGGACAGGATGGTGATGCCTCGTTCGCGCTCCTGGTCGTTGGAGTCCATGACCCGGTCGATCGGTGCCTGGTGGGACGCGACCGCCCCGGTCTGCTTGAGGATCGCGTCGACCAGGGTCGTCTTGCCGTGGTCGACGTGCGCGACAATTGCGACGTTACGGAACTGCTGTGCCATGGGAAACGGTACGGCCGCGGGCTACGCCTGCGGACCGTCTTCCTCGTCGGTCGCGTCCTCCGCGTCCTCGTCGTCGAACCTGACTCCGTAGCGCTCGGCAATCGCGGCGTACTCGTCGTCCTCGGAGCCCGAGGACTCCTCGCGGCGGCCAAGGCCGAGGTCGGCTGCGGTCGGTCCCGCCTGCTTCAATTTCCGCGCTTCCTCGAAACGACGGTGGCGACCCTTTTTCACGGATTCCGACCTCACTCGAGCGGTCAGCACCACCCGTCAACGCCCTGCATGCAGCACCGTGATGCTACCCGCTCCGCGGGGTCGAATCAGGGCGCCTCGGAGTCCACGA
>JBIIHV010000188.1:0-3753 GCA_044235415.1 Ilumatobacteraceae bacterium
CTGGGACGCTGAGCGGCGACGATCGCGTTCGCCTCGTCCAAGAGCTCCTGCATCCGGTCCCGGAGGGTGGCGGTGAGTGCCGCGAGGTCCTCCCGGCTGGCTCGGCTCCCTGACACTGCCGGCAGGGGGATCGGCTCCCCGATCACCATCGCGCACCGGCCCCGCGCGATGGACCGGCGTCCCTTCGCCATCGCATCCTCCGATCCCGCAATCGCAGCCGGAACGATCGGCACGCCGGCCTTGAAGGCGACGAAAGCCGCACCGTCGAACAGCGGGTGCACGGTCGGCCCGGCCTGGCGCGTCCCCTCCGGGAAGAGCACCAACGGCTCGCCGGAGGACAGCACCGCGACGCACCGCTTCAACGCCTCGAGGTCGGCGGAGCCCCTCGTCACCGGGAAACCCCCGAGTGCGGACAGCACGACGCCGATCGGCCGCCGCCGCCACAACGAATCCTTGCCCATGAACCGGAGCCGGCGCGTGCTCGCCGCCGCCGCGATCGGGATGTCCATGGCCGAGCGGTGCGTCGGTGCGACGATGAACGCTCCACTGGGCGGAACCCGCTCGCTGCCGTGGACCGTCAGCCCGAGCCAGGTGCGGCACAGCGCGACGACGAGCCCCCGGATCACGCGGTAGAAGACGCGCGACGGCACTCCCCCGCCGGCCAGGGAACTCCTAACCGCGGCCACAGCGCTCCCCGTAGAGCGAGGCGATCTGCGACACGATGTCGTCCGCCGTCCGACCGGTCGAATCGATGACGACGGCATCCGTTGCGATAGAGAGCGGTGCGATGTCGCGGGTCGAATCGAGATGGTCGCGCTCGAGGATCTGCGCCGCAACCTCCTCCACGATCCCGCCCGACTGGGCCACGCGCCTGGCCGCGCGCTCCTGCGCAGACGCCGTCAGGAAGACCTTGAGGCACGCGTCGGGGAAGACCACGGTGCTGATGTCCCGCCCCTCCACCACGCCGGCGCCGCGCGCCGCCATCCACTCGCGCTGCATGGTCCTGAGCACGTCCCGGACACCGGAGTGGCGGGCGACGATGCTGACGATCCGGTTCGCATCGGCCGTCCTGATCGCCGCGGAGACGTCGGAGCCGTCCACCGTGGTCCTGTCACCGTCCACGTCGATTCCGATCGCTCCCGCGAGGCGCGCAACCGATGCCCCATCCGCCGGATCGACGCCGCGTGCTTCCGCGGTCACCGCGACTGCGCGGAACATCGCGCCGGTGTCGAGGAACGGAATACCGAGCCGGGCCGCAACCAGACGCGCGACGGTGGACTTGCCCGCACCGGCTGGACCGTCGATCGCAAGGACACGCACCGCGCGCTACCAGCTGGTGTCGCGAGGAAGGCCCTCGTCGTATCCGGACGCGCTCTGCACGCCGACCAGGGCGCGCTCGTGGAATTCGGGGATGGTCCTCGAGCCCGAGTACGTGAGCGACGAACGGACGCCGGCGATCAGCTGGTCGATGATGTCCTCGACGCCCGGCCGTGCCTGATCGACGTACATCCGCGACGTGCTGATCCCCTCCTCGAACAGTTCCTTGCGGGCACGCTCAACGGCCGATTCGGTGCGGGTTCTGTTCCGGACGGCACGGTTGGAGGCCATACCGAAGCTCTCCTTGTAGATGCGGCCGTTGGTGTCCTGCACGGCGTCGGCTGCAGATTCGTATGTCCCCGCGAGGAGCGATCCGAACATGACACTGCTCGCGCCTGCGGCGAGGCCGAGCGCGACATCCCGCGGGTGCCGGACTCCACCGTCGGCCCACACGTGCCGGCCGAGGCTCGCCGCCTCCTCGCCGCACTCGAGGACGGCCGAGAACTGGGGACGTCCGACGCCCGTCATCATTCTCGTCGTGCACATGGCCCCCGGGCCGACGCCGACCTTCACGATGTCCGCCCCCGCCTCGATCAGGTCGCGCGTCCCGGTCGGCGTGACGACGTTGCCGGCGACGAGGGGGATCCGCGGCACCGCTGACCGCACCGCGCGGACGGCTTCGAGCATGCGCACCTGGTGCCCGTGAGCCGTGTCGACGACGACGACGTCGACGCCCATGCGGGCCAGCTCGGCCGCCCTCGCCGACGGATCTGCGTTGACGCCGACGGCCACGCCGATCATGAGCCGCCCGCTGGCGTCGAGCGCGGGACGGTAGATCGTGCTCCTGAGGGCGCCCTTTCGCGTGATGCAGCCCACGACCCGACCGTCGTCGTCGACAACCGGTGCGTAGCTGATGCGCAGCTCGGTCAGCCGTTCGTAGATCGACTCGAGGGAAGCGTCGCGGTGGACCGAGATGACGTCACGGTTCATCACCGTGTGCACCTGACTGAAACGGTCGAACCCCGCCGCATCGTGCTCCGTGAAGATCCCCGCGGGGCGACGATCGCCGTCGAGGACGAGGACGGCTCCGTGCGCGCGCTTGTACAGCAGGCTGAGACCCTCCCCCAGGGTGCTGTTGGGCGAAAGCGTGATCGGCGTGTCGAACACCGGGTGCCGGCTCTTGACGAACTCCACCACCGTCCTCACGACGTCCAACGGGATGTCCTGCGGCAGGACGACGAGTCCGCCACGGCGGGCGACGGTCTCCGCCATCCGACGGCCGGCGATGGCCGTCATGTTCGACACGACCACGGGGATGCTGGTACCGATGCCGTCCGGCGTCGACAGATCGACCGACATCCTCGAGTCGATCGACGACAGTGACGGGACCATGAAGACGTCGCTGTAGGTGAGGTCGTACGACGGGGATCCGTGCAGGAATCGCATTGCTCGTCCCTCCTCGGTCGCGGACCCGTCAAGGCTACCGACGGCATCGGTATCGTCGCGGCGTGCCCGACTCGCCCTGCACCGTGGTGGCGGCGACGGACGCAGGAGCCATCGACGCAGCCGCCGATGCCATTCGCCGCGGCGGGCTCGTGGGTTTGCCGACGGAGACGGTCTACGGCCTTGCGGGCGACGCGATGTCGGACCGTGCGGTCGAGCGGATATTTGCCGTCAAGAACCGCCCCTCCACGCACCCGCTGATCCTCCACCTCGCCGATGCGTCGTGGCTCGCGGACTGGGCCGACACGGTGTGCGAAGCGGCAGCCGTGCTCGCCCGAGAGTGCTGGCCCGGACCGCTCACGCTCCTGCTGCCCGCCGCGGCCCACGTGCCCCGGTCGCCGCTCGGGGGACGAACGACCGCCGCGTTCCGCGTACCGGCCCACGACGTTGCCAGGTCGGTCATTCGGTCGGTCTCCCGGCCGGTTGCCGCGCCGTCAGCCAACCGTTTTGGCCGCGTCAGTCCCACCACCGCGGCGCACGTTTGCGTCGACCTCGGCAGTGACGTGGACCTCGTCCTGGACGGAGGTCCTTCGGTACTCGGCATCGAGTCGACGATCGTCGACCTCTCCGGTCGCTCGTTGCAGGTGCTCCGTCACGGCGCGCTCCCCGTCGAGGATCTCGAGTCGCTGCTGGGCGTGCCGATAGAGCGGGCCAGCGGGTCGAGCCGGGCCCCCGGAATGCTCGCCTCCCACTATGCGCCGTCGTGCACGGTTCGGCTCGCGGATGGGGCCGAGGAGGCGGCGTCGATCCTGTCGGAGGTCACTGCCCACGGCGCACGCGCGCGCATCCTGCCGCACCACCGCGTCGCATCCGTCTACGCGGCGACGCTGTACGAGGAGCTCCGCAGGTGCGATCGTGACGGACTCGACACGGTCATCGCCGTGTTGCCGCCCGCCCAGGGGCTCGGCCGTGCGATTCGCGACCGGCTGGAGA
>JBIIHV010000189.1:0-3745 GCA_044235415.1 Ilumatobacteraceae bacterium
CGACGATGAGGCCTTCGATGCGCTGCTCGCGCGGTCGCGTGCCGGGAGCGCCGGGGGCCCGCTTGCAGCCCCGCTCGAACTGGTCGCGGTCGCCGCCGAGCGCCGCAGGCGCGCGATGGGCCACCTCCGCAGGCTGCTCGAGCGGTCGCTGCTGGTGCCCGCGCCCGTGATCGTGCTGCCCGAGGTGCGCACGGGCGCCGTGGTGGCACGGCTCATGGACGACCTCGCGGGGGAGCTGTCGTGAAGGCGCTGGCGGAGTCGTCGCTCCTCGTCGTGTGCGGCAGCGGAGGCACGGGGAAGACGACGGTGTCCGCAGCGCTCGGTGCGTTGGCGGCTCGGCGGCACGGGCGCACGGTGCTCGTGCTCACGGTCGATCCCGCGCGGCGCCTCGCCGATGCGCTCGGCCTGCGCGAGATCGGCAACGCGATCGTCGAGGTGCCGATGGAGGACGGATCGGGCCGCCTGTTCGTCGGAATGATCGACACCAAGGCCAGCTGGGACGACCTGATCGAGCGCGTCGCGCCCAACCCGACGGTGAAGTCGCTGGTGCTCGGCAACCGCCTCTACCGCAACCTCACCAGCAGGTTCGTGCACAGCCACGACTACATCGCCATGGAGCGCCTCTACGAGGCGCACTCGTCGGGGCGGTGGGATCTCGTCGTCGTCGACACGCCGCCCTCGCGCAACGCGCTCGACGTGCTGGACGCGCCGGACCGGATGAAGGAGTTCTTCGCCTCGCGGCTGCTGAAGCTGCTCACCGGGACCGGCCAGTCGCGGCTCTGGTCGCTGGGCTCGCGGCCGTTCTTCGCGGTGGCAAACAGGGTGCTCGGTGCGCGCTTCCTCGGCGACGTCACGGTCTTCTTCTCGCTGCTGCGGCAGATGGAGCACGGGTTCGTCGAGCGCGCCAACAAGGTGCAGGCGGTACTGCGCGGCGCGGGGACGTCGTACGCGGTGGTGACCACCGCCGAGCAGGCGCCGTCGACGGAGGCAGCCTTCCTGCTCCGCGAGCTGCGTGCGCGCGGCTACCAGCCGCCGTCGGTCGTCGTCAACCGCGCGATCCCGCGCTCGCTCGCCGTTGCGGCCGGTCGCACCGTCGACGGCACCGCGGCCGCGGCGGAGGCCGACCTGCTTGCACACGGCTCGACCGTCGAGCAGGCGTCGAGGCTCGCCGCCCGGGTGGCGGCGTCGGCCCGGGAGATGGTCGCGGTCGCGCAGCGCGAGGCGGCGGTGCTGGACGGATTCGTGGCGGACGAGGCTGCGGCCGAGGTGGCGGTGGCCCCGCTGCGCGCCGCCGACGTCACCGACCTCGCCTCGCTGGTCGCACTCGGCGAGTCACTGGCCGACGCGCGGGCCTGACCCGCCGCGGCGGGCAGAATGTCGCCCAGTGCCGACACTCGCCGAGCTCGCCCACCAGCACACCGACCTTGGTGCGGGCGACGTCGGCCACCTGTCCGCACTCGTCTCCGAATGGGGGATGCTCGCCGACTTCTCGTTTGCCGACCTGCTGCTCTACGTGCCTGCGGGCGGCCGCTGGCTGATCGTCGAGCAGGTCCGCGCCGCCACCGGACGGACGCTGTACCAGGCCGACTACGTCGGTACGTGGGCGAGCGAGACGGAGATGGCGGTGCTCGACCGGTGCAGGAACGAGGGATCGATCGTCGAGGGTGAGATCCGGGTGCAGGCGATCGGCGGCACCGCGCAGATGATGGCGATCCCGGTCCGCCACGAGGGTCGCCACGTCGCCGTGCTGACGAAGGAATGGGTGCCCGACCAGGGCCGCCGCACGGGCCAGCTCGAGACTGCGTATCTCGAGATCTTCGCCCGCCTCGCGGAGATGGTCGCGGCGGGACTCTTCCCGTTCGAGGGTCGCCTGGCCGACGCCGCGGTCGCGCCGCGGGTCGGCGACGGCGCCATCGTGCTCGACGGCACGACGCGCGTCAGGTTCGCCTCGCCGAACGCGGTCTCCGCGCTGCACCGCGTCGGCGTCAGCACGAACGCCGTGGGCCAGACGCTCGCAGAGCTCGGCGTCGCGGAGGGTGCGGTGCGGCACGCCTTCGAGCGCCGCGAGCCCGTGATCGAGGAGATCGAGCAGACCGCGGACGTCACGCTGCTGACGCGCAGCATTCCGCTGCTCGTACGGGACGGATCGAGCGTGCGGGTGGCCGGCGGAGTGGTCCTGCTGCGCGACGTGTCCGAGTTGCGCAAGCGCGACCGGCTCCTGCTGACGAAGGACGCGACGATCCGCGAGATCCACCACCGTGTGAAGAACAACCTTCAGACGATCTCGTCGCTGTTGCGGCTGCAGGCCCGCCGCCTGGAGTCGCCGGAGGCGAAGGCGGCGGTGGCCGAGTCGGTGCGCCGCATCCGCACGATCGCGCTGGTGCACGAGACGCTGTCCCGCGAGCCGGGCGAGGACATCGAGTTCGTCGAGATCGTGCGCCCGCTGGTGCGGATGGTGGAGGAGGGGCTGCAGTCCGCCGACCGGCCGGTGCGGTTCGTGGTCCGGGGCGACGGAGGACGCCTGCCGGCGACGGTCGCAACCCCGTTGTCGGTGGTGATCCTCGAGTTGCTGCAGAACGCGGTCGACCACGGGTTTCCGGAGGGCAGCGACGGCGGTTCGGTCGTGGTGCTGCTGTCCCGGGGGGGCGGGGAGCTCGTCGTGCACGTTGCCAACGACGGGGCGCCCCTCGCCGAGGGATTCGACCTCGGCTCGGCCTCGGGGTTGGGGCTGTCGATCGTGCGGACGCTGGTCACCACCGAGCTCGCCGGCTCGATCGCGATGCGACCTGCCGCCCAGGCGGACGTCGAGCGATCCGGTCTCTCGCGCCTCGGCGGGGGCCGAGGGACGTTCGTCGAGCTGCGCGTGCCGGTGTCGGTCGACTGATCAGCCGCGGGCGGCGCGTCGCTCCGCGACCCGCGTGCGCTTGATGGAGCGGCGCTCGTCCTCGGTGAGGCCGCCCCAGATGCCGCAGTCCTGACTGGTTTCCAGTGCGAACTCGAGGCACTGCGGCGCGACCGTGCACTTGCTGCACACGCCCTTGGCCTCGCTGATCTGGATGAGCGCCGGACCGGTATTGCCGACGGGGAAGAACAGCTCGGGGTTCGTGTCGCGGCAGAGCGCGTGCTTGCGCCACGAGTAGTCGGCGCTGCCGAGTGCGAAGTTCATGGAGGGCTGTGACACGTGCGTGGTGCTTTCTCGAAGGCGGGGCCGTCTTTGTCGGCGCCACGATACGACCGCCATGCGTCACTCCAACGAGTGACCCACGGACTTTTTCAGCGGTATCCTTCGCACATGGCCGGCGTCGCGTGGCCCCGCCATCTCCCCGGTGCGCCGGTGCAGGTCCTCGCACACCGCGGTGCGTCGCGACGCGAGCGGGAAAACACACTCGTGGCATTCACGACCGCCGCGTCGCTCGGCGCGCACGCCGTCGAGCTCGACGCCCGCCCGTGCGCCGATGGATCGCCGGTGGTGCACCACGACGCGCGGTTGGCCGACGGCCGCGCGCTCTGCGAGGTTGCGCGGCACGATCTTCCGGACTGGGTGCCCACGCTCACCGCGGCGCTCGACGCATGTGCGGGAATGTGGGTGAACATCGAGGTGAAGAACGACGAATCGGAACCCGACTTCGACCCCGAGGACCGCTTCATGGAGCGCGTAGCCGCCGAGTTGCGCGGCCGTGGCGACGACGGTCGCTGGCTGGTGTCGTCCTTCCGGCGCGCCACGATCGACGCGAGCCGCGCCGTG
>JBIIHV010000190.1:0-3741 GCA_044235415.1 Ilumatobacteraceae bacterium
GCGCGAGCAGCGATCCCGTGGCCATGCATGCGACAGCGGCGGTGCCCGCCAGCACGACCGTGCTGACGACGTGGTGCCCGACTCCACCCGACACCGTGACGGCGCGGCCGGCGCGGATCGTCTCCGCGCTCCATCCGACGAGCCTCGCGAGCGGTACCCCGAGCGCGATGGTCAGGACGCCGAGGGACACTGCGATTGCCACCGTCGACTCGATGCGCGTCAAGCGGCGCCGGGGCATCGCGGCCTCGGACGCACCTCGCGAGCGGCGCGCGCCGCGGCGCAGCAGCCGGTCGGCCGCGACGAGCAGCAGTGCCGCGCCGGTGAGCGCCGTCGCGAGCTCGCTCGCCGCACCGGCGTCGCCGGTGCCGAACCACGTGCGCATCACGCCGTCGGCAAGCGTGCTCACGTTGAAGAGCCTGACCGTGCCGATGTCGGTGAGCACCTCCATCGCCACGAGGGCCGCCCCCGCCTCGATCGCAGGACGCGCGGCCGGCAGCGCGACGCGCACGAACACGCCGAACGGCCGTACGCCGAGGCTGCGCGCCGCCGCCACCGTGTCGGCACCCTGGTCGGCAAAGGCCGCGCGCGCGAAGAGATACACGTACGGGTACAGCGACAGCACGAGCACGATTGCGCACAGCCAGAGCGACCGCACCCCCCGCGCGCCGACCACGTCCGACAGCGTGTCCAGCCACACGAAGCCGCCCACGTACCCGGGTATCGCGAGCGGCGCGACCAGCAGCCACCCGATGGCGCGACGACCGGCGAAGTCGTGCGCTGCGACCAGCCACGCGAGCGATGCGCCCAGCGCGACCGAGCCCGCGACGACGGCGGCGACGAGCACGACCGTCTCCACGATCATCGACGGCAGCCGTGTCCGCCACAGTTCAGCCCACACCTCCGTTGACGGGTCGGCGAGCGACCACGCGAGCACCGCGACCGGCGACGCGACGAGCGCCACCGTGCCGACGATCAAGGTCCAGGCGACGAGCGAGCCCGGACGCACTCGGACGCCAGTGCCGGCGAACACCGCCTACTGGTATCCGGCCTCGGAGAGCAGCGAGACCGCCGCCGGGTTCAACCGTCCGAGTTCGCGCACCGACGCGAGGTCGGCGACGAAGGTGCCGAACCCCGACAGGATTGCGGTCGGCTTGACGCGCGGATCGGCAGGAAACTCGTTGTTCGCATCGCTGAACGACTTCTGTCCGGTGGTGGCCAGCCACTCGAGCAGGGCCACCGCCTCGTCGCGGTTCGCCGCCGCGGCGGTCACCGCCGCGGCACTGACGTTGAGGTGCGCACCGGCGCCCGCCTGGTCGGGCCACGCGAGCGCCACGGGGAACCCGGGGTCGTCCGCGAGCAGCCTCGCCAGGTAGTAGCTGTTCGCCAGCGCCACGTCACAGTCACCGGCTGCGATCGCCTTGAGGATGTCGGTGTCGGAGTTGATGTAGAGCGGATCGTTCGCCACCCACGAGTCCACGATCGTGCGCGCGCCGTCGGTGCCGAGATGGTTGATGAGGCCCGCGACGTGCGACTGCGTATAGGGGTGCGTGCTCGGCCGGAGGCAGAGCCTTCCGCGCCACGCCGGATCGCCGAGCTCGGCATAGGTCGTCGGCGGCGAATCGACGCGCTCCGTCGAGTACATGACGACCCGCAGGCGGCGGCTGAGCGCGAACCACGTGCCATCTGCGGCGCGCAGTTCGGCAGGGATCGCCTCTTCGAGTGCAGCGCTGGACACCGGAGACAGCAACCCGGCTTCCGCCGACAGCGCGATGTTCGCCGCATCGGCGGTGATGACGAGGTCGGCCGGAGTGTTGCCACCTTCCGCCTTCAGGCGCTCGCGCAGCTCGGGGTCGGAGCCCGTGGTGAAGCGCACCTCGATGCCGGTCTGCGCGGTGAACTCGTCGAACACCGTCTCGATGCCGTAGTGGCGGCCCGTATAGACGGTGACCTGACGGGAACCCGTGGAGTCGTCGACGGATGCGCCACAGGCTGCGGCGAGGAGGACCGCCGCGACAGCCGCGGAGGCGGTCATGAGCACCGAACGGGAGGAACGGGGGGGCATGCCCCCACCCTACCACCGGGTGTTAGGCACACCTAACAGAGCGTGCCCACCAATGGATACGCCGGCCGACCCTTCGCAGGATCGGCCGGCGTTCCACGACACCACTGCGTGGTCTAGAGGCTTGCCACGTCCACGGTCGGCGGGACGATGACCTGGTCGATCACGTGGATCACGCCGTTGCTGGCCATCACGTCGACCGACACCACATTGGCGCCGTTCACCGTCACTCCGCCGTCGGTGGCGATGGCGATGGTGGAGCCCTCGACCGTCGCGACGTCGCCAGCGGTCACGTCAGCGGACAGCACCTGTCCGGCGACCACGTGGTACGTGAGGATCGCCTTCAGGACCTCCACGTTCTCCGGGAGGAGCAGCTTCTCAAGCAGCCCCTCGGGCAGCGCAGCGAACGCATCGTCGGTCGGTGCGAAGACCGTGAACGGACCGTCACCCTGGAGCGTCTCGACGAGACCAGCGGCCTCGATCGCCGCTACGAGCGTGGAAAAGCCCTCGGTGGCAGCTGCAACTGCGACGACGTCGCCGGGGGCCATCGCATCATCCATCGCCTCAGCGACGGTGGTCTCGGTCGTCTCATCGTCAGAGCCGCACGCAACGAGCACGAGGCTCGCCGCCACGGCGATAGCCGCAACCTTCTTCACTGCTGTCTCCTTCATGTAGGGGGTTCGGCGGCATGTGCCGCCGAGCGCGCACCGTATTCGCCCCGAGGGCCGAGTGCACTGTTGTGCGCGAGAAAACCCGTCGATGACGAAACAAGTGACGCGCGTACCGCGAATGCGATCAGGACGTGTGTCGAGGGAGGACGTTGTTCATTCGTGCAACGGCTTCGCAAGACGGAGCGTGGCGAGCTTCCGTGGCTGCTGCAGACCGGCGAGCGCGACGTCGAAGTCGGGCAGCCCGTACACCTCGCCGTCATCGGTGACCATGATGAAGCGGTCGAGTCGCGCGAGGAACGTCCGGTCGTGGCTCACGGCGACGACCGTCCCCTCGAAGCCGTCGAGCGCGAGTTCGAGCGCCTCGGCGGACTCGATGTCGAGGTTGTCCGTCGGCTCGTCCAGCAGCAGCACGTTGTGACCCTCGATCTCGAGCCGCAGAATCTCGAGTCGGGCCTTCTGGCCGCCCGAGAGCGTCTCGAACCGCTGGCGCGCGCAGCCGCGGAGCCCGTATCGGGCCAGCGTCTTCATCGCCCGTTCCTCGTCGGAGATGCGGTCGTGGACGATGTCGATGCACTCTCGCCCGAGGAAGTCGGGACGATTGTTCACCTGGGTGAAGGTGCCGACCGACGTCCTCGGGCCGAACAGGATTGAACCCGTGTCTGGTTGCAGGTCGCCGGCCAGCGCCTTCAGGAGATGGGTCTTGCCGGTGCCGTTCGGGCCGATCAACCCCACGCGCTCGCCGTGGAACACCTCGTCGCTGAACGGCAGGAACAGTCCGTCCATCGACACGCCATCGATGCGCACCGTGCGACGGGCGGCATCCGCGCCCCGCAACCGCACATAGATGCGCTGGTCGGGCACCGGTGGCGGGGGCGGACCCGCGGCGACGAATTTCTCCCAGCGGGTCTCCGCCGCGTTCGCCTTGGTGGCGTTCTTGAAGTTCTGCGCCGCGCGCTGCTTCATGATCTTCATGTGGTGGAAGAGCCGGCGCTCCTCCTCGTGCCAGCGCTT
>JBIIHV010000191.1:0-3733 GCA_044235415.1 Ilumatobacteraceae bacterium
GGGCCGCGATGGCTGCGTCCACCGCGGTCTCGAGCACCGATGCGTCCAGCGCCTCGAAGCCCCGCGCCCGTGCGATTGCCTCCGGATCGCCGCCGCCGCGCTCGACCATCTCCGCGAGGATCGCCTTGGCCTGCGTCGCCGTGAGCGCACCGGCGCGCTCCATGGACGTCAGCGCCGCAAGGTCGCCCGCCGGCACGCGCGGCTCGGGACCCTCGTCGGCATATGCCTGCTGTACGTGCACCGCGGCGCGCGCCGCGTCACCGCCCACCGCCGCAACCGCGGCGACGTAGCCATCCTGGCCCCGCTCGACGAGCACGTACACGGCCTCGCTCTCGCGGTCGGCGCCCGTCAATTCGGCGAGCAGGCGGCGGCGCTCGGCCGGGAGGGTCGGCAGCGACGCGCGAACAGACTCGATCCACGCCGGATCCGGATCCAACGGGACGAGGTCGGGTTCGAGGAAGTACCGGTAGTCGTCGGCGTCCTCCTTCGTGCGCAGCGTGTGCGTGCGGCCCTCCGCGTCGTCCCAGTGGCGAGTCTCCTGCCGGACGGTGCCGCCCGACTCGATGAGATCGACCTGCCTGCGCGCCTCGTAGTCGATGGCGCGACCGATGGCCCTGATGGAGTTGACGTTCTTGATCTCGCAACGCGTGCCGAACGCCTCGCCGGGCCGCCGCACCGACACGTTCACGTCGACGCGCATCGATCCCTCCTCCATCTTCGCGTCGCTGGCGCCGACCGCGAGGAGGATCGAGCGGAGCTCGCTGACGTACTGGCGCGCCTGATCGGAGTTGCGGATGTCGGGCCGCGAGACGATCTCGACGAGCGGCACGCCCGCGCGATTGAAGTCGACGAGCGAATGGTCGCTGCCATGGATGCGCCCCGAGGATCCGCCGACGTGGGTCGACTTGCCCGTGTCTTCCTCGAGGTGCGCGCGCTCGATGCCGATGCGCACGTCACCAGGCAGGTCGAGCCATCCGTCGACGTTCAGCGGCTGGTCGTACTGGCTGACCTGGTACGCCTTCGGCAAGTCGGGGTAGAAGTAGTTCTTGCGGTGGAACGTGCAGCGCTGCACGCGGCAGTTCAGCGCGAGTCCCAGCCGCATCGCGAGCTCGACAGCCATGCGGTTGAGCACCGGGAGCGCACCGGGGAGTCCGAGCGTGACCGGGTCGATGTTGGTGTTGGGCGGGTCGCCGAAACGGTTCGGGCTCGCGGAGAAGAGCTTCGTCGCCGTCGCCAGCTCCACGTGCACCTCGAGGCCGACGACCATCTCCCAGCCGGACGGCAGCGCCGCGGCGTTCGAGGGGGCGGTCGACGCGTTGCTCATGCCGCGCGCTCCAGCTCGCCCGCGACGCGGAACATCGCAACCTCGCCCAGCGCGGGGGCCAGGACCTGCACGCCGACGGGCAGCCCGTGGGCACCGGTGCCGAACGGAACGCTCATCGCGGCGTGCCCGGCGAGGTTCGTCGGAATGGTGAACACGTCGCAGAGGTACATCGACAGCGGATCCGACGTCTTGTCGCCGAACGGGAACGCGACGGACGGCGACGTCGGGGTGAGGATCGCGTCGCACGACGCGTACGCGGCCGCGAAGTCGTCGGCGATCAGCCGACGGACCTTCAGCGCCTTGCCGTAGTAGGCGTCGTAGTAGCCGGCCGACAGCGCGTAGGTGCCGAGCATGATCCGCCGCTTGACCTCCGCGCCGAACCCCGCCGCACGCGTGGCGGAGTACGTGGCGTTGAGGTCGCCGGCCTCGACGCGCAGGCCGTAGCGCACGCCGTCGTAGCGGGCGAGATTGCTGCTCGCCTCCGCCGGTGCGACGAGGTAGTAGGCCGTGAGGCCGTACTGCATCGAGGGCAGCGCGACGTCGACGATCGTTGCGCCCGCCCGCTCGAGCGCTGCGAACGCCTCGTCGAGCCTCGCGAGCACGTCGGGCTCGCTCCCCTCCGGCAGGTCCGACACGCGGCCGATGCGCAAGCCCGCGACGCCCTCGTCGACGGCGCGGCGCACCGGCGGCACCGGCGAGGGCAGCGAAGTCGAGTCGAGCGGATCATGGCCTGCGATCACCTCGAGGACGAGGGCCGCATCGGCCACCGTGTGGGTGAAGGGGCCGATCTGGTCGAGGCTCGACGCGAACGCGACCAGGCCGAGCCGGCTCACGAGGCCGTAGGTGGGCTTCACGCCCACGAGGCCGCACAGCGCCGCCGGCTGCCGGATGCTGCCGCCGGTGTCGCTGCCGAGGCTCGCCGCCGCGAAGCCCGCCGCGACCGCCGCGGCGCTGCCGCCGCTCGATCCGCCGGGCACGCGGCTCGTGTCGAGCGGGTTGCGCGTGGGGCCGAACGCCGAGTTCTCGGTGCTCGAGCCCATGGCGAACTCGTCGAGGTTGGTCTTGCCCACCACGACCGCCCCCGCGCGCCGCAGCCGCTCGACGACCGTGGCGTCGTACGGCGGCTTCCAGCCCTCGAGGATGCGCGACGAGCACGTCGTCGGGACGCCCCGCGTGCAGAGATTGTCCTTCAACGCGACCGGCACGCCGGCCAGGGGACCCGGGTCGTCGCCGCGCGAGACGGCGGCGTCGATGGCTGCCGCGGCGCCGCGTGCCGCATCCGTCGTCACCAGGTTGAACGCATGGATCTCGCCCTCGCGGGCGTCGATGCGCGCCAGGTGCTGCTCGAGCACCTCGACCGCCGTCGTCGATCCCGCGCGCACGGCGCCGGCGAGGTCGATGACCGAGGGGAACACGCCGTCTACTCCGTGAACCCGACGACCGGCGGCACGCGGAACCGGCCGTCCTCGGCCGCGGGTGCCGCGGCGAGCACCTCGTCGCGGTCGAGGCACGCTGCCGGCACGTCGTCGCGCATGACGTTCACCAGCGGCAGCGGCTGCGCCAGCGGCTCGACGCCGTCCAGGTCGAGACGGTCGACGTCGGCAAAGTGCTCGAGCATGCCCGAGAGCTGCTCGGCCATGCGCTCCGCCTCGTCGGGTGCAAGGTCGAGGCGGGCCAGCCGTGCGACCTTCGCCACCACATCCGGGCCGATGCGCCGCGACCGTCCCCCGTCAGCGCCCGCCACGGGGCGAGATGCTACCCAGCCTCCGTCGGAGCCTGCTCTGCCGGCCGTCGGTTCCGCGTCGCAAGCAGCGCGACGACCGTGGCGGCGAACACCACGATCGAGGTCCACTGGTTGAGACGGAGGCCGCCGGCCTCCTTCGCCTCGTCGATGCGCAGGCCCTCGATGAAGAACCTGAACGAGGTGTAGCCCAAGACGTAGACGGCGAAGAGCCTCCCTCCGCGCATCGGTCGCACCCGTTCCCACCACAGCAGCGCGGCTCCGAGCAGCGCGCACGCGATCGACTCGTAGAGGAACGTCGGATGGAACGTGGTGCCGGGGTCGTAGCCCGCGCGCTCCGCCGTGCGCGCCGACACCTCGAGCGCCCACGGCAGCGTCGTCGGGCGCCCGAAGAGCTCCTGGTTGAACCAGTTGCCCCATCGTCCGATCGCCTGCGCGAATGCAAGACCGGGTGCCACGCACGTGAGCGCCGCGCCGACCGGGATGCCCCGACGGCGCGCGACCACCAGGCCCACGATGACACCGAGTGCAATGCCGCCCCACACCCCGAGGCCGCCCTTCCAGATGCGCAGGATCGCCGCGGGATCGTCCGAGAACCGCTGCCAGTCGGTGGCCACGTGGTAGAGCCGTCCGCCCACCACGCCCGCCGGCACGGCCCAAATTGCAAT
>JBIIHV010000021.1:0-11921 GCA_044235415.1 Ilumatobacteraceae bacterium
CGACTCGTCCGTGCGGTTGAAGGACGCGATGATCTTGAGGCGCTTGATCGCCTTCTGCTTGCGCTGCGTGCTCAGCGGCTTGCCGTTCAATCCGTTCGCGATCGCGTCGCGGAGGAGCGCCTCCTCGGCCGTGAAGTCGATGGTGTCGATCAGCGACTTGATCGCCTCGGCCCCGGTGCCGCCGACGAAGTAGTCGCCGTAGCGGTCCTGCATCTCGCGCCACAGCACGTCGTCCTCGACGATCTTGCGCGTGTGGAGGTCCTGGAACTCGTCGAAGGCGCGCTTGAGCAGGTCGATCTCGGCGTTGTAGCGCTCGGCGATGCCGGCGAGCTCCTTGTCGATCACCTTCTGGCGGGCGCGAACGTCGGCATCCTTCGCCCCCGACTTCTCGAGCTCCACGAGCTCGGTCTCTGCATCCTTCTGGCGCTGCTTCAGTTCCTTCTCGCGGCTCTTGCCGAGGTGCTCGACGTCCTCGTCCAGCTCCTGCTGGAGCGCGGCCATGTCCTCGTGCCGGCGGTCGGCGTCGACGCTCGACACCAGCCAGGCCGCGAAGTAGATGACCTTCTCCAGCTGCTTCGCCTTGATCTCGTCGCGGGTCTCGATTCCGCCGAGGAGGTATGCCAGCCAGCTGCGCGTCCCACGGAGGTACCAGATGTGGACGACGGGCGCCGCGAGCTCGATGTGGCCCATGCGCTCGCGACGGACCTTCGAGCGCGTGACCTCCACGCCGCACTTCTCGCAGATGATGCCCTTGAAGCGGACGCGCTTGTACTTGCCGCAATAGCACTCCCAGTCGCGCGTCGGACCGAAGGTCTTCTCGCAGAACAGGCCGTCCCGCTCGGGACGGAGGGTGCGGTAGTTGATCGTCTCGGGCTTCTTCACCTCGCCGCGCGACCACGTGCGGATGTCGTCCGCGGTCGCGAGGCCGATCCGGAGCTGCTCGAAGCTGTTGACGTCCACCGTGGGCTTCACCGGCCCGGTGCCAAGGTCCGTCATCGTCACTGTCGTCTCCTCTGCTGCGTCGTTCGTGCGTCGATGTGCTGTGGGGCGGACTAGAAGGTGGCCCGCTCGCGGCGCCGCTCGCGCTCGCGATCGTCGGCGTCGGACCCGCGCTCGGGGCGCGAGATGTCGATGCCCAGCTCCTGGGTTGCCCGGTAGACGTCCTCGTCCATGTCGGCCAACTCGATGTTCTTGCCCTCGCCCGAGATGACCTCGACGTCGAGGCAGAGCGCCTGCATCTCCTTGAGGAGCACCTTGAAGCTCTCCGGGATGCCCGGTTCGGGGATGTTCTCGCCCTTGACGATCGCCTCGTAGACGCGGACGCGTCCGAGGACGTCGTCGCTCTTGATCGTCAGCAGTTCCTGCAGGCAGTAGGCGGCACCGTACGCCTCGAGCGCCCACACCTCCATTTCGCCGAAGCGCTGCCCGCCGAACTGGGCCTTTCCGCCGAGCGGCTGCTGGGTGATCATGCTGTACGGGCCCGTCGAGCGCGCGTGGATCTTGTCGTCCACGAGGTGCGACAGCTTGAGGATGTACATGTGCCCGACCATGACCGGGTTGTCGTAGTAATCGCCCGTGCGGCCGTTGCGCAGCTTGGCCTTGCCGTCGGGACCCACCAGGCGGACGCCGTCCGGCGACTCGGGGTTGAGGTTCTCCAGCATCACCTTGATCGTCGGGTGGTTGCCGGCGATCTCTGTCTCGTCCCAGTGCGCGCCGTCGAACACCGGGGTCGACACGAACGTCGCCGGCTCGGTGTTGATGCGGGTCTTCTGCTCGGTGCCGCGGAGCGGCTTCGCGCCGACCGTCGTGCTCGACTTCGGGTCGGTCCAGCCCCACCGCGCGCAGTACCCGAGGTGCGCCTCGAGGACCTGGCCGATGTTCATGCGGCTCGGCACGCCGAGCGGGTTGAGGATGATGTCGACGGGCGTGCCGTCGTCGAGGTACGGCATGTCCTCGACCGGCAGGATCTTCGAGATCACGCCCTTGTTGCCGTGGCGGCCGGCGAGCTTGTCGCCGACGCTGATCTTGCGCTTCTGCGCCACGTAGACGCGGACCAGCTCGTTCACGCCGGGCGGCAGCTCGTCGCCATCGGCGCGCGAGAGCACCTTGACGTCGATGACCTTGCCCGACTCGCCGTGCGGGACCTTGAGGCTCGTGTCGCGGACCTCGCGGGCCTTCTCGCCGAAGATCGCACGCAGCAGGCGCTCCTCCGGCGTCAGCTCGGTCTCGCCCTTCGGCGTGACCTTGCCCACGAGGACGTCGCCGGGGCCGACCTCGGCACCGACACGGATGATGCCGCGCTCGTCGAGGTCGGCGAGGATGTCCTCGGAGAGGTTCGGGATGTCCCGCGTGATCTCCTCCGGGCCCAGCTTGGTGTCGCGGGCGTCGACCTCGTGCTCCTTGATGTGGATCGACGTCAGCACGTCCTCGCGGACGAGGCGCTCGGAGAGGATGATCGCGTCCTCGAAGTTGTAGCCCTCCCACGGCATGAAGGCGACGAGGAGGTTCTTGCCCAGTGCGAGCTCGCCCATGTCGGTGCTCGGACCGTCGGCCAGCAGGTCGCCCTTGCTGACCTTCTGGCCCTCCCGCACCCGGATGACGTGGTTGATGCACGTGTCCTGGTTGGAGCGACGGAACTTGAAGAGGCGGTGCTCACCCTCGCTCTTCTTCAGGTTGTCGTAGGCGACGACGATCGTGTCGCCGGTGATGGACGTCACGGTGCCCGAGTCCTTCGCGAGGATCAGGTCGGCGCCGTCACGGGCGGCGCGCGCCTCGATGCCGGTGCCGATGTACGGGGCCTCCGCGCGCAGCAACGGCACGGCCTGTCGCTGCATGTTCGCCCCCATGAGCGCGCGGTTCGCATCGTCGTGCTCGAGGAACGGGATCAGTGCGGTTGCCACCGAGATGATCTGCTTCGGGGAGACGTCGATGAAGTCGACCTCGTCCGGCGTGACCGCGGCGATGTCGGTCGTGGAGCCGAAGAAGCTCTCGGCCTCGAGCATCTTCTTGAGGTCCTCGAGGCTGGCCGCCTGCGGCGAGCGCCGCACGAGCACCCGGCTGTCCTTGAAGGTTCCGTCGGAGTTGAGCGGCGTATTGGCCTGTGCGACGACGTAGTTCTCCTCCTCGTCGGCCGGCATGTACACGACCTCGTTCGTGACACGGCCGTCCTTGACGCGGCGGTACGGGCTCTCGATGAAGCCGAACGGGTTGACGCGCGCGAAGGTCGAGAGTGCGCCGATCAGGCCGATGTTCGGACCCTCCGGCGTCTCGATCGGGCACATCCGGCCGTAGTGCGAGAAGTGCACGTCGCGCACCTCGAATCCGGCGCGCTCGCGGCTGAGGCCGCCCGGCCCGAGTGCCGACAGACGGCGGCGGTGGGTCAGGCCCGACAGCGGGTTGACCTGGTCCATGAACTGCGACAGCTGCGAGGTGCCGAAGAACTCCTTGATCGCAGCCACCACGGGGCGCACGTTGATGAGCGTCTGCGGCGAGATGGCCTCGACGTCCTGCGTCGTCATGCGCTCGCGCACCACGCGCTCCATGCGCGAGAGACCGATGCGGACCTGGTTCTGGATCAGCTCGCCCACCGACCTGATGCGGCGGTTCGCGAAGTGGTCCTGGTCGTCCAGGCGGTAGCCGGGCTCCTGCTTCATCAGGTGCAGCAGGTAGGTGACCGTCGCGAGGATCTCGCAGCGGCTGAGCACCTCCTGGTCCTCCGCCGGCATGTCGAGCTGTCCCAGTTCGGTGCCGACCTGCAGGTTGAACATGTCGCGCAGGCGCGCGAGCTCCGGTCCGAGCTTGCGGTTGAGCTTGTACCGGCCGACCCTCGACAGGTCGTAGCGACGTCCCTCGAAGAACGCGCCTTCGAAGTACACGCGCGCGGCCTCCGAGTTCGGCTGCTCGCCCGGACGGGCGCGCTTGTAGATCTCGAGCAGCGACTCCTCACGGGTCGGGGCGACGGTGCGCTCCTTCTCCCACTGTCCCTCGAGGAAGTCGAAGTGACGGACGAACCGCTCGAGGAAGCCGGGGGCGTGCTCCTCGTCGTAGCCGAGCGCGCGCAGCAGGGTGAAGACACCCACCCGGCGCTTGCGCGCGACGCGCGCGCCGGCGGTGACGTCCTTGCCGGGCTTCTGCTCGACGTCGAACTCGAGCCACTCGCCGCGGTAGGGGTGGATGGTGCCCTTGACCATCTGGTGCTTGGACAAGTTGCGCAGGCGGAAGCGCTCGCCCGGCTCGAAGATGACGCCCGGTGAACGGACGAGCTGCGACACCACGACGCGCTCGGTGCCGTTGATGATGAACGTCCCCTTCTCGGTCATCTTCGGGAAGTCGCCCATGAAGACGACCTGCTCCTTGATCTCACCCGTCTGACGGTTGAGGAAGCGCGCCTTGACGAAGACCGGCGACGCGTACGTCATGTCGCGCTCGCGACACTCGGCGACCGTGAACTTCGGCTTCGGCGAGAGGTCCTCGTCGGTCGGGTCGAACTCGAGCTCGAGCAGCAGATCGTCGCTGAAGCCCTTGATCGGGGAGATGTCCTCGAAGGCCTCCCTCAAACCATCGCGCAGGAACCACTCGAAACTGTCGCGCTGGACCGCGATCAGGTCCGGGAGCTCGAGAGTCTCGGGAAGGGACGCGAACGAATACCGCTCGCGTGCATGCGCACGGGGTGCCACGTAACTACTCCTGATCGGGACGCGATGGATGGGGCATGGAGCGACCCGCAAGTTCGTCGAAACTCAGGGGGCGCAGCACGGCGACCGACTAGCCTACCCGCCTTTTTCGGCGATCGGCCCGGCCGGCCAGGGGGGAGGGGCGTTGCCCCTCCCCCGGACCGGATTACTGGAGTTCGACGGTGGCGCCAGCCTCTTCGAGCTTGGCCTTCGCCTTGGCGGCGTCGTCCTTGCTCGCCTTCTCGAGGACGGGCTTCGGAGCGCCGTCCACGAGGTCCTTGGCCTCCTTGAGGCCGAGGCTGGTCAGCTCGCGCACGACCTTGATGACCTGGATCTTCTGGGCGCCGCCGTCCTTGAGGACGACCGTGAACTCGTCCTTCTCGGCCTCGGCAGCGGCCGCGCCGCCACCGGCGGCGGGGGCTGCGGCGACGGCCACGGGTGCCGCGGCGGTGACGCCGAAGCGCTCCTCGAACGCGTCGAGCAGGTCCTTCAGTTCGATGACGCTGAGCTCGGCGATGCCGTCGAGGATCTGGTCCTTGGTGAGTGCCATGGGTGGTTCTCCTGTTGTGTCGTGGTGGATCTGTGGAACTGGATGGTGGGTACCGGGACCCGTGCCGCCGCCCTAGGCGCCCTTGCTGTCGGCCAGGGCCTTCAGGCCGTAGGCCACACGGCGCATCGGCGCCTGGAGCAGGTTGGCGGTCTTGCTGAGCGGCGCCTTGAGCGCGCCCGCGAACATGGAGAGCAGCACCTCGCGCGACGGCAGGTCGGCGAGGGCCTTGACGGCCGCCGCATCCACCGGCTTGCCGTCGATGACGCCGCCCTTCAGGACGAGCAGCGGGTTCTCCTTGGAGAAGTCGCGGAGGGTCTTCGCAACGACCGACGGATCGCCGGTGACGAAGGTGATGGCCGACGGTCCGACGAGCATGTCGGCGAGCCCCTCGAAGCCGGCCTGCTTCGCGCCGAGGCGGGCGAGCGTGTTCTTGTAGACGTGGTGCTCGGCCGAGTGGGTGCGCAGGGCCTTGCGGAGCTTGGCCAAGGCGGTGACGGTCATGCCGCGGTATTCGGTGACCAGCGCCGCGTCGGCGGCGGCCAGCTTGGACGAAACCTCGGCGACGACGGCGGCCTTTTCGGCGCTCACGGATGTCGGCATGTCGGTCCTTCGATCGTGGTGGAGCCGGCACCCATCTGCGCTGCTCGACACCGGACAGGAGCCGCCCCTCGCGGGCCGGAACCTCCCTCACCTCGTCTGGCCGCGTCGCCGCGATTATCCGGGGAACCGAGACCGGCACCCCGAGACCAGAGGTCTGTGGCAAGCAACCGACGATGAGCCGGTTGGTATGACGCGCGGGACTCTATCGGCGGCAGGCCGCTCCTCCAACCGGCGGCTACCGGCCCTGCAGCGACCGGACGACGTGGGCGCCAATGGCGAGGGAGGCGGTCGCCGCCGGTGACGGGGCGTTGCAGACGTGCACCACCGCGCCGCGCCCCCGGATCTCGAAGTCGTCGAGCAGCCTGCCGTCGCGTCCGCACGCCTGCGCCCGGATGCCGGACGGCGCGGGCACGAGGTGGCGGGACTCGACGTCCGGCACCAGCCGCTGCAGCGCACGGGTGAAGGCGCGCCGGCTCGCGCTGCGCGCCAGCTCGCCGAGCCCGGGGCGCCAGTGCCGGGCGGCAATGCGCCACAAGCCCGGCCACGCGAGCGACGACGCGAGGTCGCGCGGGTGCACCGACCACTTGCCGTAGCCCTCGCGGGCAAGGGCCAGGACGGCGTTCGGACCGCACTCGACGCCACCACCCACCATGCGGGTGAAGTGGACCCCGAGGAAGGGAAACGACGGATCGGGCACGGGGTAGATGAGCCCCCGCACGAGGTCCTGCGCGCCGGGCACCAGCTCGAAGTACTCGCCCCTGAACGGCAGGATGCGCAGGTCGAGGTCGTCCATCGTCATGCGCGCGACGCGGTCAGACTGCAGGCCCGCACACGCGACCACCCGCCGGGCCACCACGGCACCGGCGGAGGTGCGCACGACCGCGCCGTCGCGCGTCTCGGCGATGCCGCGGACCTCGACGCCCGTTCGGACCTCACCCCCCGCACCCACGATCCGCTCCGCGAGCCGTCTGCTGACCGCCACGTAGTCGACGATGCCGGTCTGCGGCACGTGGATGGCGGCGAGACCCGAGCAGTGCGGCTCGTGGTCGCGGATGCCCGCGGGACCGAGTTCGCTGACGCCGTCCAGACCGTTGGCTGCGGCCCGCTCGCGCAGGGCCGCGAGGCGCGGCAGCTCGTCCGGCGAGGTCGCGACGACGACCTTGCCCGTCACGCGGTGCGGGATCCCCTCGGACCGGCAGAAGTCGAGCAGGCGCCCGTATCCCTCGCGGCAGAGTCCTGCCTTCAGCGAGCCGGGCGCGTAGTAGAGGCCGGAGTGGATGACACCGCTGTTGCGCCCGGTCTGGTGGCGTGCGAGGTCGTGCTCCTTTTCGAGCACCACGACCGACGAGCCGGGCCGCGCCTCGAGCAGCGACCACGCCACCGCGAGGCCGACGATGCCCCCGCCGATGACGACCGCATCCGCGGCCGGCTGCGCCGCCACCGGATCAGTACGGGCTGAGGTCGACCTTGACCCCGGGGCCCATCGTGGAGGACACCGTGATCTTCTTCAGGTAACGGCCCTTCGCGGACGCCGGCTTGGCGCGCACCAGCTCTTCGATCAGCGCGGCGAAGTTCGCCTCGAGCTGCTCGAGCCCGAAGCTGACCTTGCCGATCGGCACCTGGACGTTCCCATAGCGGTCGGTGCGGTACTCGACCTTGCCGCCCTTGAACTCGGTGACGGCGCGACCGACGTCGGTGGTGACGGTGCCCGTCTTCGGGTTCGGCATGAGACCGCGAGGTCCGAGCGCACGACCCAGCTTGCCGACCATCGGCATGAGGTCGGGGGTCGCGATGGCGATGTCGAAGTCCATCTTGCCCTTCTCGATCTCCGCGGCCAGGTCGTCGGTGCCGACGATGTCCGCACCGGCCTCGCGCGCCGCCTGCGCGGCCTCGCCCGCGGCGAACACCGCGACGCGGACGTTCTTGCCGGTGCCCGACGGCAGCGCCACCGTGCCGCGCACGGCCTGGTCTGCCTTGCGCGGATCCAGCCCCAGGCGCACGGCGACCTCGACGGTCTCGTCGAACTTCGCGGCGGCCATCGCCTTCACCCTGGCCAGCGCGTCCGACGACGGATACGTGGACTCAATGTCGTACGACCCGACGGCCGTGCGGTACTTCTTCCCCTGTGGCATGACGCCTCCCTCGTGTGGTCTGGTGCCCGGGCGAGGTCGTCCCGGTGCGCCCCGCAACCTATCGGGCGGGGGGACCGCCCGCACCAGGGCGGCTCAGGCCCGCTTCGCTCCCGTCGCCACCACGAGCAGGTAGTTCGCCATCGGCTCGAACCCCGTGTGCACGACCTCGTCGTTCATGGAGAACAGCAGGACGACGTGGAACCACTCCTCGAACAGCCGACGGAGGTCGGGACCGGTCTTGCAGTTGACGTGGCCGGCCTTGCTCTGGGGGGATGCATGGACCTGCGACTCGAGCGACGGCATGCCCACCACGGCGACGCCGTGCTCGGCCAACGACGCGCAGAGGTTCGCCATGTAGCGGGATTCGTCGGCCGGGTGGATGTGCTCGAGGACGTCGAGGGAGTAGATCCCGTCGAACCGCTCGTCGAGCGGGCCGGCGAGGATGTCGTGCACCCGTGCCTCGGTGTGCCACTCAGGGTCGTTCCGCGACGCGAAATCCTCGACGAACACGGGATCGAAGTCGGTGATGGTCAACCGCTCGACCGTCTGCCGCACGATGCGCGAGGCGAACCCGTCGCCGCACCCGATCTCCAGCACGTTGCGGCGACCCGAGAGCATCTTCGCCACGAACTTGTAGCGGGACAGCGAGAACGCCAGCGTTCTCGGGTCGGTCTGCCAGCGGGCCGACGACATCAACCCCATCCGCAGCGGCTCGCCGCTGGGAAGGACGTCGTCGATGGCGTCGTACTGCTGCTCCCTGTAGCGACGCTCCCCCACGACCGGACGACCGACGGCTACCTGACGGTCAACCCCATCGAGCGCGCCGTGCCCCTGACCTGCTGCTTGGCGGCTTCGAGGTCGTTGGCGTTGAGGTCGGGCATCTTGATCTTGGCCACTTCCTCGATGTCGGCCTCGGTCACCGAACCGGCGACCTCCTTGCCCGGATTCTTGGCCGCCTTTTCGAGGCCGGCCTTCTGGCGCAGCAGCACCGGGGTGGGCGGCGTCTTGAGGACGAACGTAAAGGTGCGGTCCTCGCAGATCGAGATCTCGACCGGCACGATCGTGCCTGCCTGCGACTCGGTCGCGGCGTTGTACTGCTTCACGAACTCCATGATCTGGATGCCGTGCGGTCCGAGCGCGGTACCGACCGGCGGTGCCGGCGTGGCCTTGCCAGCCGGGATCTGGATCTTGACGACGGCGACGACGTCCTTCTTTGCCATTGCGGTGTGCCCCTTCCTAGAGCTTTGCGACCTGACTGAAGTCCATCTCGACCAGCGTCTCGCGGCCGAAGATGTTCACCAGCACCTTGAGCTTCATCTGGTCGGGGTTGATCTCCGCGACCTGGCCCGAGAAGTCGGCGAACGGGCCCTCCTTGACGCGGACGCCCTCGCCGACCTCGTACTCGAGCTTCGGGGCGCGCGCCCGGCGCGGCGCCTCCTCGCCGTCGCCCTTCGCCGAGAGGAACGTCTCGACGTCGCGGCGGGACAGCGGCGTGGGCTTCTGGCCCTTCTGGCTCTGCCCGATGAAGCCCGTCACTCCCGGCGTGTTGCGGATGCAGAACCATGTCTCGTCGTCCATCTCGCAGCGGACGAGGATGTAACCCGGGAACACCTTCTTCTGGACGGTCTGCTTGCGGCCGGCCTTGAACTCGACCACGTCCTCCATGGGGATGACGATCTCGAAGATCCGGTCCTCCATGTGCATGGACTGGATCCGCGCCTCCATGTTGAGCTTGACCTTCTTCTCGTACCCCGACTGGGAGTGCACGACGTACCACTGCCCGGGGCGCAGCCACGGACGGTCGATCTCCTCCTCGTACTCCTCGGTGAGGTCGAACTCGGCGTCGGGCGCCTCGGGCACGGTGGTCAGGTCGTCGGTCATGGGTCGGTCCTCGCTCAGTCCTTGTACAGCCAACCGGAGAAGACGCCGAACACGGCGTCGAACCCGCCGACAACGGCGGTGACCACGACCACCGTGACCAGCACGATGAGGGCGTAGCGGCGCACCTCGGCCGCGGTCGGCCAGGCGACCCGGCGCATCTCCTCCCGCACCTCGCGCAGGTAGCGCACGGGGCCGACCCGCTCGCGGCGGGCCTGGGGCACGACCGGCTGGCGCACGGCGGCGCCCTGCTCATTGACGGCGCCCATGCGCTGCATCATGCGCTTCTGCTGGCGGTTCATTTCCATCGACATGGGAACTCCGAATGCTACCGGCTCGCCTCCGAGCCGGAACCTGCAGGGCAGGAGGGACTCGAACCCCCGACCGTCGGTTTTGGAGACCGATGCTCTACCAACTGAGCTACTGCCCTCTGCGCCCTGCGGCGCCGCGTCAGACTACCGGTCGGCGGTGCCGGCGACCCCGGGCCATCAGTCGAGCCACCACGGGTGGTCCCGCAGGAACTCGTACCCCACCCGCCCGACGACCCCGCCGACCGTCATCGGCTCGGGCAGGGCCGCCAGCAGCTGGCGCTGCAGGTCGTCCTCGTCGGGACGCGGCACCCAGGTGCCGGTCCGGCGCTCGTGGGCCTCGCGCACCACAGCCAGGATCTCCTCCGGGGTGTTTGGCCGGAGCCCCAACCCCCGACGGGTGAGGTCGGCGGTGTCGACGAAGGTGAGCGCGCCCGCGGCGACCGACTCGCGGAGCGTGAGCAGGCGGCCGTCCGACTGGGACCGCAGGAGCTTGGGGATCGCCAGGCCCGGGTAGGTCAGACAGAGGCTCATGAGCTGGCCGAGGTCGGCGAACACCCGGTCGCGTCGGAACGCGATCGCCACGGCGTCGAGCCCGGTCGCCGTGGAGAGGAAGAATTCGCACGTCGCCGCCAGCCACACGTCGAGGAGCTCGGAGCGCATGCCGGTGGTCGCGTAGTCGACGATCCGGGGGTGCGGCTCGCCCAGGGGCTCGCGGACGACGGCCCCCATGCGGTAGACGACGACGCCCTGGTCGGCCAACCAGCGCATGGCGGGGACGAACTTGGCCACGTCCGAGTCGCGGAAGTCGTTGTTGGAGTGGTCGCCCGGCACCACGAGCCGCTGGTAGGCCGGGTCGCGGACCAGCACGCAGACGTGCCGGGCCAGGGGATCATGGCCGGCGATCTCGATCTCTCGGCGCGCGGCACGGACCTCGTCGTCCGTGAAGGCGAGGTGGGGACGGGTCCTCCGCATGGCACCAAAGGCATCCCCCTGCTGGTGGTCGGGGAGCCCGGGGGATCCCTTGCGGAACGGGACCACGTGCGCCGCTCCGCCGGGCAGCACGCGACTGACGTCGTCGACGCGGCGCCACAGCCACGACGGCCAGACCCGGAGGCTCCGCCGCCACATCGCCAGCAACTGCCGGTTGGCCACGGGGTACGCCCCCCGCCAGACGTACCACACGTCGAAGACCCGCTGGCGCGGCAACCAGATGCCCACTTCCTTCTCGGCCGCGCACATCTCGGGGTCGAGCGCCAGGTGCCCGATGCGCGACGCGTTGATGGAGCCCAGCCGCACCACGACGACCGGTCGGAGCAGACGGAGCGACAGTGCGATGGGGACGGTGAGCGGCAGCAGGACCATCGACAGGGCGCGGCTCCGCAGGTGGTGGACGACCAGCGTGCGCAGCTTGCGCCGCAGCATCGCCACGTCCATCGACCGGAGGTCGCGGAGGTTGAGCCGGACGAACCGGCCGAGATGGTGCAACCTCCTCCCGATCTGGTACCGGACCATGCTCACCGCGACGGCCCCCCTGCGAGGCGCGCGAGCAGGTTCTCGTACCGCTCCATCGTCCCGATGTCGACGAGATCGCCGTCGACCGGCCACGTGAAGACGGCGCCCGCCGAACGGGCGACCACCTCGGTGCTGAAGTCGGACACGCCCGACAGCGGTCCGTACAGTTCGGGCGACAGGACGTAGACGGCCGCGTTCGCCGTCGTGCCCTTCGGCTCCGCCGGCTTCTCGTCGAACCCGACCATCACGCCGAGCGCATCCGTCG
>JBIIHV010000192.1:0-3708 GCA_044235415.1 Ilumatobacteraceae bacterium
TGCGCGATGCGATCGCCCACCACGACGAGCGCTACTACGCGCACGACGACCCCGAGATCAGCGACGCCGAGTACGACCAGCTGATCCGCGAGCTGCGCGCCATCGAGGAGGCCTTCCCCGACCTCGCGGTCGACGGGTCGCCGTTGGCCCGGGTCGGCACGGCGCCGTCGGCGGCGTTCGCGCCGGTGGAACACCGAGTCCCGATGACGAGCCTCGACAACGCCATGGACGCGGGGGAGCTCGCCGCGTGGGGCGAGCGGGTGGCGAAGGGACTCGACGGCGCGGCGGTGCGGTTCACCTGCGAGCCGAAGATCGACGGACTCGCGGTGAGCCTGCGCTACGAGCGCGGCGAGCTCGTCCAGGCCGCCACGCGCGGGGACGGCCGCACGGGCGAGGACGTCACGGCCAACGTCCGCACCATCGCAGCCGTGCCGCGGCGGATCGCGACCCCAGACGGGTCCGGGCCACCGGAGGTGCTCGAGGTGCGCGGCGAGGTGTTCATGCCGATCGCGTCGTTCGAGCAACTGCGCGCGGCAAAGGTGCGCGAGAACGAGCAGCGGGTGGCCGCCGGTCGCAAACCCGAGCCGCTGCCCGTCAACCCGCGCAACGCGGGGGCGGGAAGCCTGCGCCAGAAGGATCCCCGCATCACCGCATCGCGCGAACTCTCGTTCTGGGCGTACCAGCTGGGGGAGGTCGTCGGTGCGCCGGCATTCGCCAGCCACGACGAGTCGCTCCGCTGGCTGGCATCGCTCGGGTTCCCGGTGAACCCCGAGGTGCGCGTGGTCGGATCGATGGACGACGTGGCGGCGTACTGCCGGCACTGGGAGCCGAGGCGCCACGAGCTCGGCTACGAGATCGACGGCGTCGTCGTGAAGGTGGACGACCTCGCGCAGCGCTCGGTGCTCGGCTTCACCTCGCGCGCGCCCCGCTGGGCCATCGCCGTGAAGTTCGCGCCGGAGGAGCGCAACACGGTGCTGCGCGCGATCGAGGTGAGCATCGGGCGCACCGGACGCGCAACCCCGTACGCAGTGCTCGAGCCCGTGTTCGTCGGCGGCTCGACGGTGTCGATGGCGACGCTGCACAACCGCGAGCAGGTGGCGGCAAAGGACGTCCGCCCCGGTGACACGGTGGTCGTGCGCAAGGCCGGCGACGTGATCCCGGAGGTGGTCGGGCCGGTGCTGAGCCTCCGGCCCGAGGGGCTCGCCGCATGGGAGTTCCCGGCTGCGTGCCCGTGCGACCTGCGCACGCCGCTCGTGCAGGCCGAGGGCGAGGCCGACACCCGCTGTGTCGAGCCGCAGTGCCCGTTCCAGCGCGACCAGCGCATCATCCATTTCGCGTCGCGGGGTGCCATGGACATCGAGGGACTCGGCGAGAAGACCGTGTTCGCGCTGTCCGATGCGGGCTTCGTCGCCGATCCGGGCGACCTCTACTCGCTCACCACCTCGCAGCTCCTGACGCTGGAGGGTTTCGCCGAGATCAGTGCGCAGAACCTGGTTGCGTCGATCGAGCGCTCGAAGCAGCGCCCGCTGCCGAAGCTCCTCGTCGGCCTCGGCATCAAGCACCTCGGTCCATCGGCGAGCGAGGCGCTCGCGTCAGAGTTCGGGTCGCTCAAGGCGATCGTGGACGCACCGGCGGAGCGACTCGCCGAGGTGGAGGGTGTCGGCGAGGTGATCGCGGCGTCCGTCACCCGCTGGTTCGAGTCGCCGGCCAACCGCACGTTCGTCGACAAGCTTCGGCTGGCCGGGGTGCGCCTCGACGTGGTCGAGCGCAGCACGCTCGAGCAGACGCTGGCCGGCCGCACGATCGTCGTCACGGGCACGGTGCCGGGCTGGTCGCGCGAGGGTGCCGAGGCGGCGGTGAAGCAGCGCGGCGGCAAGGCGACGGGAAGCGTGAGCGCGAAGACCGACGCGCTCGTCGTCGGCGAGGCGCCGGGTGCGTCGAAGGTGACGAAGGCTGCGGAGCTGGGCGTCCGCGTCATCCCGGGCGAGCAGTTCGAGGACCTGCTCGCGGGTCGCCTTCTCTAGCGCGCCGTCGCCTCGAACGGATCCACTCCGAGCCCGCGGGCGACGAACTCCGCGTGCAGGTTGGCCGCGTGCGGCAACGACACGTGGCGGCGCACGAGTCCGACCAGCATCGTCCGGAACTCGCGCCCGTGCGACGGGTTGGCGCAGGCAAGGTGCGCCACCTCGTGCAGCAGTGCGTGCGCCGACGGGCGCGCGCGGTAGGTGATGATCGCCGAGTGCTCGCGCACGGCGCACGCCTCGGCACGTCCGTTGTTGCGCCGCGCGACCAGCAGGGGCGGCTCGATGTCCTCGGCGTGGGCCACGGCCTCCAGCCAGGCTCGCGCCTCGTCGACGTCCATCGTCCTGCTGGGCATCGCCCGTTCGTGCGCGTCCTCGGCGGCGTAGGTCGCCGACTGTTCGTCGAGCGCCGCGTCCCCGGCGCTCACGCGGACAGTTCCCCCCGGCCGCCGCGCAACGACGAACCTCCCGGATCGAAGCGCCGGCCCGACGCGGCGCCCTGCTCCCATGCCTCGCGCTCGGCGCGGATCCTGACGGTGCCGGAGCGCAGACCGGGCATCGCGACGTGCATCGCCGACTCCGCGCGTTCGCGCCGGTCGGCGAGCACGAGGCCGGCGCCGGGCCGCTCGGTCGCGGTGGTGCGGTTCTCGCGCTCCAGCCGCTCGGCGATGCCCTCGCAGAAGCCGTGCCACCACGCGGTGCGCCACGACCTGCTGCCGGAGGGCATGGTGCGCAGCGCGAGCAGGTCGGCGGCACGGAACAGCACGACGAGCGAGTCGAGGTCGTGTTCCGAGCCGTACGCGACCATCGACACCCTGTCGGCGCCGGCAGCCATGTCGCGGTAGCAGGCGCACGACAGCGCGCCGGCCAGGCGCCAGAACAGGTCGCCGCGGCGGACGCGGTAGGGGCCGGTGATCTCCTCGCGGCGCACGGTCACCGTCGTCGGGTGCGCACCCGCGTCGCCGAGGTCGCCGGGTCCGAGCCCGTGGCGCTGCATCATGCGGTGCGCCATCGCGAGCGCCACCTCCGCCTCGGCCTGTGGCGTGCCCGGGTGGTTCGCCCGGTCGAGCATCGCCCGCACCTTGGCGCGAAGGTCGGTACTCATGTCGTCGGCGCCACCGTAGTGGTGGGGTGTCCCGTCGGGTGCACGAGGCGTAACCTGACGCGCGTGACGGTGCCCGACGAGCTCCGCTATTCCCGCGACCACTCCTGGGTGCTGCTGGCTGGCGAGTCGGTGCGCGTCGGCCTGACGCACCAGGGCCAGGATGCGCTGGGCGACGTCGTGCACGTGGCGCTGCCATCGGTCGGACAGCCGGTCGCTGCGGGCGCAGCCGTCGGCGAGCTCGAGAGCAGCAAGAGCGTGAGCGAGGTGTCGTCACCCGTGTCGGGGACGGTGGTGCTCGTCAACGAGGCGCTGCAGGCCGATCCCGGACTGGTCAACCGCGATCCGTACGGGGCGGGCTGGTTGTACGAGGTGCAACTCTCCTACGACGAACTGCTCGACTCGCTGCTCGACGCCGCCGCGTACCGCTCGCTCGTCGGCTGAGCCGCGCGCCGCACGGACGTGCGGATTCCGGCCGCTAGTCGGTGGTGAAGGTCCAGGAGTACGCGCGCACCTTCGACGTGCCGTCGGTGCGCCAGTAGCGCACGGTTGCCGTGTGCTCGCCCTGCACGAACTCCTCGATGG
>JBIIHV010000193.1:0-3677 GCA_044235415.1 Ilumatobacteraceae bacterium
GTCGACGCGGTCATCGTCGCGTCGCCGAACCACACCCATCGTGCGGTGCTCGACGACGTGCTCGCCACCGACGTCGCCGTGCTGGTGGAGAAGCCGCTGTGTACGACGGTGCCGGACTGCCTCGCGGTCGTCGACGCTGCGTCGCGTCGGTCGGCCGTCACCTGGGTGGGTCTCGAGTATCGCTACATGCCGCCGGTCGAGGTGCTCCGGCGGACGGTTGCCGACGGTGCCATCGGCCGGGTGCGGATGGTGGCGATCCGCGAGCACCGGTTCCCGTTCCTGCCGAAGGTTGGCGACTGGAACCGGTTCAACGAGAACACGGGCGGCACACTCGTCGAGAAGTGCTGCCACTTCTTCGACCTGATGAACCTCGTCGTCGGCAGCAGACCCGTGCGGGTGTACGCGAGCGGGGCGCAGGACGTGAACCACCTCGACGAGCGGTACGGGGGACGGACGCCCGACATCCTCGACAACGCGTTCGTGACCGTCGACTACGAGGACGGTGCACGGGCGATGCTCGACCTCTGCATGTTCGCCGAGGCCGGGCGCAACGAGCAGGACCTCGTCGTGGTCGGCGACTCGGGCAAGGTGGAGGCGCACGTACCCGGCGACGGTCGTGCGTACCTCGGGTTGCGCGACGGCCGTCGGACCATCGAGCTGCCGGTTCCAGATTCGGATGCCGCCCACGTCGGCTTCCACCACGGCGCGAGCTTCGTCGAGGTGTCGCGGTTCCTCGGTGCAGTCGCATCGCGCGGAGTGCCGGAGGTCGCGGCGACCGACGGGCTCTGGTCGGTGGCGGTCGGCGTCGCGGCGCACCGGTCGATCGACGAGGGGCGGCCGGTGCGGCTGGACGAGGTGCTGCACGCGCAATGACGGGAACCACCTCGCCGCTCGACGCACCCGTCACCTAGTCTCGGACCACAGTTCCTCCGTCATGGCGCCCCCCACCTACGTCCGCCGGTCCACCCTCCGGGTGGACGAACGCCTCGCGACGTTCGTCGACGAGGAGGCCCTGCCGGGCACCGGCCTCGATCGCGACAGGTTCTGGGAGGACCTTGGCGTCCTGATCGACGAGCTCTCGCCGCGCAACGAGCGGCTCCTCGCAGAACGCCACCGGATGCAGGCAGCCATCGATGCCTGGCACCTCTCCACCGCGGTGTTCGATCCGGCGGCCTACCGGTCGTTCCTCGAGGACCTCGGCTACCTGCTGCCCGAGGGCGAGCCGTTCACGATCGACACCGCAAACGTCGACCGGGAGATCGCCGAGCTCGCCGGGCCGCAACTGGTCGTGCCGGCCGGCAACGCGCGGTACGCACTGAACGCGGCGAATGCGCGGTGGGGGTCGCTGTACGACGCGCTGTACGGCACCGATGCGCTGGGCTCCCCGAAGCCCGCCGGGCCGTACGACCCGGCGCGCGGCGCGCGGGTGATCGCATGGGCGCGCCAGTTACTCGACGAGACCGTCCCCCTCGCGTCGGGCTCGCACCGCGACGCCATCACGTATGCCGTGGTCGACGGTGCCGTCGTCGTCGAAACGGCGTCGGGTCCGGTGGGGTTCGCCGACCCGTCGTGCTTCGTCGGATACCTGGGCCGCGCGCAGAAACCCGACAGCCTCGTCTTCGAGCACCGGGGTTTGGGCATCGAGATCGAGTTCGACGACACCGACCAGGTGGGATTCGACGACCCCGCGCACATCGCCGACGTCAGGCTCGAGGCGGCCCTGACGACCATCGTCGACATGGAGGACTCGGTCGCGGCGGTGGACGGCGCCGACAAGGCCCACGTGTATCGCAACTGGCTCGGCCTCATGAACGGTTCGCTCTACGCCCCGATCGGGGTCGACACCCTCGGACAGACGGTGAACCGCGCCCTCGCGAGCGACCGTCGGCTCGTCTCCGGCAACGGTTCGCCGGTGGTGCGCCGGGGGCGGGCACTGCTGCTGGTCCGCAACGTGGGGCACCTGATGACGACACCGGCCGTGCTCGGCGCGAGCGGCGAGGAGGTGCCGGAGGGGCTGCTGGATGCGGTGATGACGGTGCTGTGCGCGCTGCACGACCTGCGCAAGGGCGCGGGCGACGACCTGCGCAACTCGCTGACGGGGTCGATCTACGTCGTCAAGCCGAAGATGCACGGGCCCGATGAGGTTGCGTTTGCCGTCGACACGATGGCCCGCGTCGAGGCGATGCTCGGCCTCGAGCCGAACACCGTCAAGCTCGGCATCATGGACGAGGAGCGCCGCACCACGCTCAACCTGAAGGAGTGCATCCGTGCGGCGCGCCACCGTTGCGTCTTCATCAACACGGGCTTTCTCGACCGCACGGGCGACGAGATCCACACGTCGATGCAGGCAGGGCCGATGGTGCGCAAGAACGACATGCGCTCGCAGCGGTGGCTCACCGCATACGAGGACTGGAACGTCGACGTGGGCCTCGAGTGCGGCCTGCGGGGCCGTGCGCAGATCGGCAAGGGCATGTGGGCCGCGCCCGACCGGATGGGGGCGATGCTGGAGCAGAAGGTCGCGCACCCGCGGGCCGGGGCGAGCTGCGCGTGGGTGCCGTCGCCGACGGCGGCGGTGCTGCACACGACGCACTACCACCGCGTCGACGTCGCCGCGCGCCAGGCCGAGCTGGCGCTCGGGGTGCGCGCCGGCCGCCGCCGTGCGTCGCTCGACGACCTGCTGACGATCCCCCTCTCCTCCACGTCGGCGTGGACGCCGGAGGAGGTCGACGAGGAACTGGACAACAACTGCCAGGGCATCCTCGGCTACGTGGTGCGCTGGATCGACCAGGGCATCGGGTGCTCGAAGGTACCCGACATCCACGACGTCGCACTGATGGAGGATCGCGCGACCTGCCGCATCTCGTCCCAGCACGTCGCCAACTGGCTGCTGCACAAGGTGGTCGACGAGTCGCAGGTGCGACGGGCGTTCCGCCGCATGGCTGCGGTGGTCGACCGCCAGAACGCGGGCGACCCGGCGTACGAGCCGATGGCCCCGCGCTACGAGGGCCTCGCGTTCCGGGCTGCGTGCCAATTGGTGTTCTCCGGCGTCGAGCAGCCCTCCGGCTACACCGAGCCGATCCTCCACTCGCACCGTCTCGACAAGAAGGAGCAGGCATGAACCTCCAGCGCGCCAGGACGATCGTCGCTGCGGCGCTCGCGCACCGCGCGGCCGCCGGAATGAAGCCGCTGTGCGTCGCGGTGCTGGATGCGGGCGGGCACCTCGTGGCGTTCGAGCGCGAGGACGGCGTGCCCAACCGGCGCTTCGACATCGCCCACGGCAAGGCGTACGGCGCGATCTCGCTCGGCGCCAGCTCGCGGGTACTGGGCGTCATGGCCGTGGAGCGGCCGCACTTCATTGCCGGTGCCACGGCAGCGATCGGCGGTGCGCTCGTGCCGGTCGCGGGCGGCGTCCTCGTGGTCGAGGACGGACGGGTCATCGGTGCGGTCGGCGTCTCTGGCGACACGTCGGACAACGACGAGGCGGCGGCGATCGCGGGCGTGCAGGCCGCGGGCTTGACGGCCCAGTGAGGCTCGCGTCGCGCAACCGCCCGCGGCGCGGGGTGCCGGAGCGCGACGTCGAGCTGGTGCGCGAACTGACCCGCATCGTGGGGGCCGCGAACGTGCGGACGGACGATGCGCAGCGCGCCCTGCTGCGGCGTGACGCGTCGGTGTTCGAC
>JBIIHV010000022.1:0-11791 GCA_044235415.1 Ilumatobacteraceae bacterium
GGTTGGCGCCGTGAACGCCCGTGTCGGCCACCTCGCCCACCGCGTACAGACCGACGATCTCCGTCGTGCCGTGCAGGTCGGAGCGGATGCCCCCGCACGTGTAGTGCGCGGCGGGCGCAACGGGGATGCGGTCGACGAGGGGATCGATTCCCGCTCGGCGGCAGGCCTCGCTGATGAAAGGGAAGCGCTCCGTGAACCGCGGCCCGATCGAGGTGGCGTCGAGGTAGACGTGGTCGTCCACCCCGCCCGGCGCCCCGGCCATGCGGGCGCTGATCGCCGCCGACACCACGTCGCGCGGTGCGAGGTCCTCCAGCGGGTGCGCACCCTCCATCACGCGCCGGCCGGCGCCGTCGAAGAGCACCGCGCCCTCGCCGCGCACCGCCTCGCTGATGAGCACCTGCTGCTCGGGCGAGTCGGGGCCCGTCCACAGCACCGTGGGGTGGAACTGCACGAACTCGAGGTCGCGCAGCGCGATGCCCGCGCGCAGCGCCATTGCGTGGCCGTCGCCGGTGACCGCCGGCGGGTTCGACGTGCTGGCGAACACCTGGCCAAAGCCGCCGGTCGCCAGCACCACCGCGCGCGCCGTGACGAGCCCCGTGCTCTCGACCGAGCCGTCCTCCGCGAGGCGCGCAATGCGCACCCCCGCCACCTGGCGCGGCGTCCCCTCGCCGAACACCAGGTCGAGCGCGAAGGCGCGCGACATCACCTGCACCCCGGCGTTCACCGCGTTCTCGTCGAGGGTCCGCTGGATCTCGGCACCCGAGCGGTCGCCGCCCGCGTGCACGATGCGCGATCGGGAGTGGCCGCCCTCGCGCGTCAGCGCCCGCTCGCCGTCGTGGCCCGGGTCGAACGCCGCACCGAGCCGCTCGAGGTAGGTGATCGCGGTCGGCGCGTCGTGCACCAGCGCCGTCACCGCGGCCTCGTCGCACAGCCCCGCCCCCGCCTCGAGCGTGTCGCGGACGTGCTCGGCGAACGTGTCGCCCGGATCGAGCACCGCGGCGAGCCCGCCCTGCGCCCACGCGGTGCTGCCCGCATCGAGCACGTCCTTCGTGACGATGAGTACCTCGCGCACCGGACGTGCCGCGAGCGCCGCCGCGAGCCCGGCGGCACCCGAGCCCAGCACGACGACGTCGACGTCGCGCACCCACTCGTCCTGCGGCGCGGGCAGCCGCATCGGCAGTCCCGGCGCGCGCCCGTCCCCGGGCGCCACCCGCGCTACTCCTTCGTGCGCGACGGCGTGCCGATGGCGATCATGCGCTCCACCGACGTCCGCGCGCGGTCGGCCACGTCGCGCGGCACGTCGACGACGTCGCGGCCCTCGCGCAGCGACACCAGCAGCTTCTCGGGCGTGATCATCTTCATGTACTTGCACACCGCGGCGCGGTTCACCGGACGGAACTCGGTGCGCGGATTCACCTTCGACAACTGGTGCAGCATGCCCGTCTCGGTGGCGACCAGCACCAGCTTCGCCGTGGTTCGCTCGGCGGCGTCGACCATGCCCGACGTCGACAGCACCTTGGTGCGCTCGCGCGGCACCACGCCCGTCGTGGCGAGGTAGAGGGCCGACGTGGCGCAGCCGCATTCGGGGTGGATGAACAGCTCGGCCTCCGGCTCGGCCTCGACCATGTCCTTCAGGTCCGCTCCGGTGATGCCCGCGTGCACGTGGCACTCGCCCATCCAGATCCGCATGTTCTGACGGCCGGTGATGCGCTGCACATGGGCGCCGAGGAACTGGTCGGGGCAGAACAGCACCTCGACGTCCTCGGGGATCGACTGGACCACCTCGACGGCATTGGACGACGTGCAACAGATGTCGGTCTCGGCCTTTACCTCGGCCGTGGTGTTGACGTAGCTGACGACGACCGCGCCAGGGTGCTCCGCCTTCCACGCCCGCAGCTGGTCGGCATTGATCGTGTCGGCGAGCGAGCAGCCCGCATTGGCGTCGGGGATGAGGACGGTCTTGTCGTAGTTGAGGATCTTGGCCGTCTCGGCCATGAAGTGGACGCCGCAGAACACGATCGTCGACGCGTCGGAGGCCGCCGCAATGCGGGAGAGACCGAGCGAGTCGCCCACGTGGTCGGCCACGTCCTGGATCTCGGCGACCTGGTAGTTGTGCGCGAGAATCACCGCGTCGCGCTCGCGGGCGAGCCGGCGGACCTCGTCAGCCCAGCCCGCATCCAGCGCCATGGACGAAACGCTACCGCCGGCCCCTCGCGCGGTTCCGACCGGACCGTTCAGCTGGACGTCACCCGCCTGCGGGGGACCACAGCGCGTGCACGGCGTCGGCGAGCGACCCGTGCGCCGAGCCCGAGTCGGCCACGACGTCGTCGGGTGCATCGGCGAAGCGCAGCACCGACCCCACACCGCCGTCGCACACGACCACGACGAGGCGCACCCTGCGCCGGCCGGGGTGCCGGCTGGGCGGGGTCTCGGGCGCGCCCTCGTCGACCGGCGCGGCCCACCCCGACGTGAGCACCACGGCGGCGTCGAACGCGCGCACCGTCGCACCCGCCGGCGATTCGAGCAGTTCGTAGACGTCGGCGTGCTCGGCGAGGAAGGTGATGCGCAGCGCCCCGTCGACGTTGCGCTCGGCGGCCTGCGGGTCGACCACCGTCACCCCGTAGAGGCGGGCGGCGGGCTGGTCGAAGCCCGGGAGCGACTGGTGGAGGCTGTGCTCGACGCAGGACGCGAGCACTACGGGGGCGACGGGAGCGGTCATGGGCGCGATGTGTGCCGTGGGAATGTGCCCCGTCGGGGGGTCATCGGGTTGAATGGGGCGGTGAGCCAGCCCCTGACCCTCCCCCAGAAGGTGTGGGACCGCCACGTCGTGCACCGCGCCGACGGCCAGCCCGACCTCCTCTACATCGACCTCCACCTCGTCCACGAGGTGACGAGCCCCCAGGCCTTCGACGGCCTGCGCCTCAGCGGACGCCGCGTGCGGCGCCCCGACCTCACCGTCGCGACCGAGGACCACAACGTGCCGACGCGGGACATCCACCTGCCCGTCGCCGACCCGATCTCCGCCCGGCAGCTCGAGGTGCTGCGCGCGAACGCCGCCGAGTTCGGCGTGACGAACTACCCCATGGGCGACGACCGCCAGGGCATCGTGCACGTCATCGGGCCCGAGCAGGGCCGCACGCTGCCCGGCATGACGATCGTCTGCGGCGACAGCCACACCGCCACCCACGGCGCGTTCGGCGCGCTCGCCTTCGGCATCGGCACCAGCGAGGTCGAGCACGTGCTGGCCACGCAGACCCTGCCGCAGGTGCGGCCGAAGTGGATGTCGGTGTCGGTCGAGGGCGAGCTGCCCGCCGGCACCACGGCGAAGGACGTCATCCTCGCGATCATCGGCGCCATCGGCACCGGCGGCGGCATCGGCCACGTCATCGAGTACCGCGGCTCGGCGATCCGCGCGCTGTCGATGGAGGGCCGCATGACGGTGTGCAACATGTCGATCGAGGCCGGCGCGCGCGCCGGGCTCGTGGCGCCCGACGAGACCACGTTCGCCTACCTGCAGGGCCGCGAGCACGCACCGTCGGGTGCGGCATGGGACGCCGCGGTCGCCGACTGGCGCTCGCTCGCCACCGATCCCGGCGCGGCGTTCGACCGCGAGGTCGTCCTCGACGCGTCGCGCATCGCGCCGCAGGTCACGTGGGGCACCAACCCCGCGCAGGTGGCCGGCATCGACGGCCGCGTGCCGAACCCTGCCGACCTCGACGATCCCACGGCCCGCGACGCCGCGCAGCGCGCGCTCGAGTACATGGGCCTCGAGGCAGGCACCGCCATCCGCGACATCACCGTCGACACCGTGTTCATCGGCTCGTGCACCAACAGCCGCATCGAGGACCTGCGCGCCGCCGCCGACGTGGTGCGCGGCCGGCACGCCTCCGTCGCCCGCGCGATGGTGGTACCCGGCAGCCACGCGGTGAAGAAGCAGGCCGAGGCCGAGGGCCTCGACCGCATCTTCACCGAGGCCGGCTTCGACTGGCGCGAGCCGGGCTGCTCGATGTGCCTCGCGATGAACCCCGACAAGCTGCAGCCGCGCGAACGCGCTGCCAGCACGAGCAACCGCAACTTCGAGGGACGGCAGGGACGGGGCGGGCGCACCCACCTCGTCTCGCCCGCCGTCGCGGCGGCGACCGCCGTGGCCGGCACCTTCGCGACGCCCGACGACCTGGGGGCGCGCCGATGAAGCAGGTCGAGGCCATCACCGGACGCGGGCTGCCGCTGCGGCGCTCCGACGTCGATACCGACCAGATCATCCCCGCCGAGTGGCTGAAGCGCGTCGAGCGCACGGGCTTCGAGAAGGGCCTGTTCTCGACGTGGCGCGACGACCCATCGTTCGTGCTGAACGACCAGCGCTTCGCCGGCGCGACGATCCTCGTCGCCGGGCCGAGCTTCGGCGTCGGCTCATCGCGCGAGCACGCGGTGTGGGCACTGCAGCAGCACGGATTCGACGCCGTCGTCGCCCCGTCGTTCAGCGACATCTTCCGCTCGAACTGCACCAAGAACGGGCTCGTCCCCGTGGTGGCGCCGGAGGCCGCGGTCGCACGCCTCTGGGACGCCATCGAGGCCGACCCGGCCACGCCGATCACCGTCGACGTGCGGCGCCTGCGCCTCGAGGCGCCGGGCGCCGGGGTCGACGAGGCGTTCCCCATGGACCCCTCGATCCAGCACCGCTACCTCGAGGGACTGGACGACATCGGCATCACCCTCGTGCACGCCGCGGCCATCGACGAGTTCGAGGCGTCGCGGCCGTCGTGGATGCCGTAGCGCCGCCGACGATGTCGCGCGGCTAGTCGGCTGGTCGGCTAGTCGGCGGCGGGCGCCGAGGGCGCCGGCAGGAACGACGCGAGGTCCTCGAACCGCGGGTCGTTCGAGAACACCTCGATCGGCGGCTGCAGGTCGAGACGGAGACCGCGCTGGATGATGCGGCAGGTCGTGTGCTGGTTGTACTCGGCGAGCGTCACCGCCCACCCGTCGCGGCCCGCACGCGCGGTGCGTCCGGAGCGGTGCAGGTAGGTCTTCACGTCGATCGGCGGCTCGTAGTGCACCACCACCGCGACGTCGTCGATGTCGATGCCGCGGGCCGCCACGTCGGTGGCGACGAGGATCTGCAGCTCGCCGCTCGCGAAGCGGTTGAGCGCCTTCTCGCGCGCGCTCTGCGGGAGGTCGCCGTGGATGGCCGCGACGGTGATGCCCCAGCGCTCCTTGGCCTCGACCTTCTCGATCGCCTCGGCGACGCGGTCGCACGCGCGCTTCGTGTCGCAGAAGACCACCGTCTGGCCGGCGTGCCGTGCGATCACGGACACCAGCCGGTCCTTGTCCATGCGGTGCACGGCGAGGAACAGGTGGCGCATCGTGCCGACGGTCGCGGTCGGAGAGTCGATCGACACCTCGGTCGGCTCGCGCATGTAGCGCTTGACCAGCGTGCCGACCTGGCCGTCGAGCGTGGCGGAGAAGAGCATCGTCTGGTGCGGCGCCGTCACGTGGCGCAGGATCCACTCGACCTGGGGCATGAACCCCTCGTCGGCCATGCGGTCGGCCTCGTCCAACGTGACCATCGAGACGTCGGAGAGGTCGCACTCCTGCGACTTGATGAGGTCGATCAGGCGCAACGGCGTCGCCACCACCATCTCGACCCCTGCGGCCAGCTTCTTCACCTGCCGCTCGCGGTCGGCGCCGCCATAGACGGGCAGCACCCGCACACCGCGGGAGGCGCCGATCGGCTCGAGCACCTCGGCGACCTGGAGTGCCAGCTCGCGCGTGGGGACGAGCACGAGGCCCCGCGGGCGCGACGCCGCCGCCGGCACCTGCAACCGCGCGATCATCGGCACGCCGAACGCGAGCGTCTTGCCCGAGCCCGTGCGCGCTCGGCCGCACACGTCCACGCCGGTCAGCGCCACGGGGATCGCCTCGGTCTGGATGGCGAAGGGTCCGGGGAACCCGGCGGCAGCGAGCGCCGCGTCGAGGTCGGCGGGCACGCCGAGTGATGCAAACCCCGCCGGCTGGGAGGTGGTCGGGGTCTCGTCGGCTGCTGGCACGTCTGCTCGCCAACCTACCAACAAATGGTTCGCATCACGGGGCGAAACTCTGTATGGTCGCGACCCGTCCAGAGTCACAGCAAGGAGGTGCTCATGCCGACCCGGTTCTCCGAGGCGAACGTTCCCGCCCCCGCATTCATCGAGAATCGCCACACCGGCATCGAGCCGGCCGTGACCGGTCGCAAGGGCGTGCCCTACGACTGGCAGGCGCTCCTGGTGCCGGCCGACCACGAGTTCGACGCAGCGATCGCCGCAATCGCGTCGAACGACGGCGACTCTTCCCTCGCATCGGCGTGACCGCCACCATTGTTCCGGCGGCACAGCCGCCGCGGAGGATCCTCGTACTGGGCTGCGGCTCGGTGGCGCAGTGCACCATCCCCCTGCTGATCCGTGACGTCGGCATCGATCCGTCGACGATCCGCGTCGTCGACTTCCGCGACAACCGTGCGCGGATCGCCGGCGCCATCGCGAGCGGCGTGACCTACGAGCAGGACCGCGTCACGCGGGACAACCTCGACGAATTCCTCTCGGCCCGCGCCAGCCAGGGCGACGTGCTGCTCGACCTTGCGTGGAACATCGACGCGCCGACGATCCTCGAGTGGTGCCGCGACCACGGGGTGCGGTACCTCAACACGTCCGTCGAACTGTGGGATCCGTACAACGACATGGCGACGACGCCCCCGACCGAGCGGACGCTCTACGTGCGCCACCAGTCGATCCGCAGGATGATCGCCCGGTGGGGCCGCAACGACGGGCCGTCGGCGGTGGTCGAGCACGGCGCCAACCCCGGCATGGTGAGCCACCTCGTCAAGCTCGCGCTCACCGACGTGGCGGGGGCGATGCTGCGCGAGGGCCGGGTGGGGTCGGGCGCGACGGCGATCGAGACTGCACTCGCCGACCAGCGGTTCAACGACCTCGCGATGGCCACCGGCACGAAGGTGATCCACATCGCCGAGCGCGACACGCAGGTCACCGACCGCCCGAAGCAGGTCGACGAGTTCGTCAACACCTGGTCGGTCGAGGGCTTCTACGAGGAGGGCGTCGCGCCCGCCGAGCTGGGCTGGGGCACCCACGAGAAGTGGATGCCCGCCAACGCGCACCGGCACGCCGACGACGGCCCCCGCAACCAGATCTGCCTCGCCCAGCCGGGCATGGAGACGTGGGTGCGGTCGTGGGTGCCGAGCGGCGACAACCTCGGCATGGTCATCCGGCACGGCGAGGCCTACACGATGTGCCGCCACCTCACCGTGACGGGCGCCGACGGCGCCGACGTCTACCGCCCGACCGTCCACTACGCGTACCACCCCAGCGACGCCGCCATCAACAGCGTCCTCGAGCTGCGGATGCGCAACTGGGAGATGCAGCCGCGCGAGCGGATCCTGAACGACGAGATCATCGACGGCCGCGACGAACTGGGCGTGCTGGTGATGGGCCACCCGTTCCGATCGTGGTGGACGGGCTCGGTGCTGTCGATCCACGAAGCCCGCTCGATCATCCCGGGGCAGAGCGCCACCACGCTGCAGGTCGCCGGATCGGTGGTCGCCGCCGTGCGCTGGATGCTCGACGAACCCGAGCGCGGCGTCTGCGTGCCCGACGACCTGCCGTGGCGAAGGCTGCTCGACGACACGCGCCCGTACGTGGGCGAGCTGGTGTCGCGGCCCGTCGACTGGACGCCGCTGTCGTCCCGCCGCGAGCTGTTCCCCGGCTTCGGCAACGACGACCGCCTGATCGACCGCGACGACCCGTGGCAGTTCGCCAACTTCCTCGCGCCCGCACCGCGGCCGTAGGCCCGCCGCTAGGCTCGCCCACGTGACCGCGGCCCTGGTGCTCCGACTTACGTAACGGCGTCAGCCACATAGCGCTGCCGCCGACACCCTCTGCGCCCCACCGGGCCAGGGGGTTTTTTCTTGCCCCGACACGACCCGACCGGAGGATCCCGATGCCACCACCACCCGTCACCCCGAGGAAGATGCCGTTCGACAAGTACCGGGCCTTCGTGCCCGTGGTGCTCGAGGACCGCACCTGGCCCAACCGCACCATCTCCAAGGCGCCGCTGTGGTGCTCGGTCGACCTGCGCGACGGCAACCAGGCGCTCATCGACCCGATGGACCCCGAGCGCAAGTTGCGGATGTTCACCACGCTCGTCGGCATGGGCTTCAAGGAGATCGAGGTGGGCTTTCCGTCGGCCAGCCAGCCCGACTTCGACTTCGTCCGGCAGCTGATCGAGCGCGACCTCATCCCCGAGGACGTGACGATCCAGGTGCTCGTGCAGTGCCGCGAGGACCTCATCCGCCGCACCTACGAGTGCCTGCGCGGCGCGCCACGGGCGATCGTGCACTTCTACAACTCGACCAACCCGCTGCAGCGCGAGGTCGTGTTCGGCCTGGACAAGCAGGGCATCGTCGACATCGCGGTGCGGGCAGCCCGCCTGTGCCGGTCGCTCGAGGCCGAGCTGCCGGGCACCGACGTGCGCTACGAGTACTCGCCCGAGAGCTTCACGCTCACCGAGCCGGACTTTGCCATCGAGGTGTGCACCGCCGTCATGGACGCCATCGAACCGTCGGCCGGGTGGCCGCTGATCCTCAACCTGCCCGCCACCGTCGAGTGCTACTCGCCCAACGTCTACGGCGACGTGATCGAGTGGTTCATCCGCACGATCCCGCGGAGGGACTCCGTGGTGGTGTCGCTGCACCCGCACAACGACCGCGGCTGCGCCGTCGCCGCCGCGGAGTTCGGCGTGATGGCGGGGGCCGACCGCGTGGAGGGCACGCTGTTCGGCAACGGCGAGCGCACCGGCAACGTCGACGTCGTCACGCTGGCGATGAACCTCTTTGCGAACGGCGTCGACCCCGAACTGGACATCTCCGACATCGGGCGCCTGCGCAAGGACGCCGAGTACTGCAACCGCCTGCCGGTGCCCGAGCGGCACCCGTACGTCGGCGACCTCGTCTACACCGCGTTCTCCGGCAGCCACCAGGACGCGATCAAGAAGGGCTTCGAGGCCCTGCCCGACGGCTACGACCGCTGGGCCGTGCCGTACCTGCCCATCGACCCCAAGCACGTCGGCCGCTCGTACGAGTCGGTCGTGCGCGTCAACAGCCAGTCGGGCAAGGGCGGCGTGGCGTACGTGATGAAGACCGAGTTCGGCTACGACCTGCCGCGGCGCCTGCAGATCGAGTTCTCGCAGGCGATCCAGCACATCACCGAGGACCTCGGCACGGAGATCTCGCCCTCCTCCATGTGGGGGACCTTCCAGTCGGAGTACCTCCCCGAGGTGCCGCGGTACAACCTCGTCAGCCACGAGCTGAAGAGCGAGTCGTCGACCGGGCGCACCGAGATCACCGCGCACGTCGACGTCGACGGCACCCGCCGCACCTTCATCGGCACCGGCAACGGCCCGATCGACGCCTTCGTCCGCGCGGTGCGCGGCGAGTTTGGCGGTGCGCTCGACGTCAGCGACTACACCGAGCACGCACTCGGTCAGGGCTCGGAGGCCACCGCCGTCGCGTACGTCGAGTGCACGGACGGCGCCGGCGGCACGCGCTGGGGTGTCGGCATCGACCCGAACACGATCACGGCGTCGCTGCGCGCCGTGCTGTCCGCCTTCGACCGGCAGACCGCGGCGCGGCGCGGGGCGTAGGGTCTCCCCCGATGAAGGTGTCGGTCGACCTCGATGCGTGCGCATCGACGGGCGGCTGCACGTACCACGCGCCCGAGGTGTTCGTGCTGGGTGAGGACGGCTTCCTGACCGTGCTCCAGCCGCAGCCAGACGACTCGCTGCGCGACCAGGTGGAGCGGGCCGCGGAGATGTGCCCGACCGGCGCGATCACGGTGGCCGACTGAGCGGCTTCGGCGAGCGGCTGCGGCGGGCGTGGGACGCCCGCGACTCGGCGCTGTGCGTCGGACTCGACCCGGATCCCGCGCGCATCCCGTCGGTGCTCGGCTCGGGCCCCGGCGCGATCCTCCGCTTCTGCACCGGGATCGTCGACGCCACCGCCGACCTCGTCTGCGCGTTCAAGCCGCAGATCGCCCACTTCGCCGCGGCTGGCGCCGAGCGCGAGCTCGAGGCGCTGTGCGCGCACATCCGCGACCGGCACCCCGGTGCCGTGCTCATCCTCGACGCGAAGCGCGGCGACATCGGCGACACCGCGGAGCGGTACGCGGACGAGGCCTTCGACCGCTACGGCGCCGACGCCGTGACCGTCAACCCCTATCTCGGCACCGACTCGCTCGCGCCGTTTCTCTCGCGGCCGGGCCGGGCGGCGATCGTGCTGTGCCGCACGTCGAACGCGGGGTCGGGCGAGTTCCAGCGCCACGGCGAGGAGCCGCTCTTCCTGCGCGTCGCGCGCACCGCGGCGACGACGTGGTCCACGATGGGCGAGGTCGGGCTCGTCGTCGGTGCCACCTATCCCGGCGAACTCGCGGAAGTCCGGGCCGCGGCGCCCTCGCTCCCGATCCTCGTCCCCGGCGTCGGCGCACAGGGCGGCGACGCGGCGGCGGTCGTCCGTGCGGGGCGGGACGCGGCGGGGCGTGGGCTCATCGTCAACTCGTCGCGCGCCGTGCTCTACGCCGGTGACGGCCCGGGGTTCGCGGACGCCGCTCGGGCCGCGGCCATCTCGACCCGCGATGCGATCCGCGCCGCGCACTCCTAACCTGTCGCCCGTGCCCCACCCCTTTCTGTCAGACGAGTGGATCGCCGCCGCGAGGCAGATCCGCGAGAAGTACGAGGGCCGTGCCCCGAAGGTGCCGATTCCGCTGCGCATGAACCAGGTCGTCACCGGCGTGCCGTTCGGCACGGGCACGATCCACAGCCACGTCGACACGACGACGGGCGAGCTGGTGATGGAGCTCGGGCACCTCGACGGCCCCGACCTGACCGTGACGACCGACTACGCGACGGCGCGCGAGATCTTCGTCGGGCGCGACCCGCAGCTCGGGATGCAGGCCTTCCTGTCGGGCCGGGTGAAGGTGGTCGGCGACATGACCAAGCTGCTGGCCATGCAGGCCACCGTGCCCGACGACGAGCTCGCCCGGCAGGTCGCCGAGGAGATCCAGGCGATCACGTCCTGACGGGTGCGCCGCGCAGCTGCGCCGCCGCGACGGTCGCCAGCACCGCGGCCACGAGACCGACGGCGAGGCCCGCCGAGTAGCTCGCCACGGTGCCGAGGCCGAGCGCGGACTCGTGCACCGCGAACATCAGCGCACCGCCGAGCACGCCGCCCATCTCGGACGCCAACTGGCGCAGCGCGCCCGCGACACCGAGGTCGGACGCGTCGACGCTGCCCGCGATGAGCGCCGTCAGCGACGGCACCGCGATGCCGGTGCCCGCACCCGCAAGAGCCAGACCGGCGACCGCGAGGACCGCATCCGGGCCGGGACCCGCGATGGCGATGAGCAGCACCGTGGCGAGCGCCATGGAGGCGCCGCCGAGCATGCCCGCCGAGCGCTGCCCGATGCGGAGCGCAACGGCGCCGGCGAGCGGGGCGGCCAGTGCGAACGCGAGCGGACGGGCGATGGTGATCCACCCCACCTGCGACGGCGAGTAGCCGAGGCCCTCCTGCAGCATCTGCGGCACGACGAGGAAGCTGCCCATGTACGTGAGCGTCATGAGGCCGCTGATGGCGAGCGGCACGGCCACGTTGCGCGTGCGCAGCCAGTGCAGCGGCAGGAGCGGCTCGGGGGTGCGCCGTTCGGTGCGCACGAAGGCCCACAGTGCGACTGCGCCGCCGATGGCGCAGCCCAGGATC
>JBIIHV010000050.1:0-9200 GCA_044235415.1 Ilumatobacteraceae bacterium
GCGGAGACGATCCGCGCCGGCCGCGCCGTCACGGTGTCGGGTGGAGTCGGGCACCACGTCGTCAGCACGGTCGTGCTGGCGGGCACCGCCGCTGTCGCATGCATGGCCACGGGATCGCTGCTCGCGCTCACGGTCGCACGGCGGGGACGGGTCGCCCATGTCCTGGGACGCGTGTCGACCGTCGGCTACGCGATGCCCGGCCCCGTCGTGGCAGTCGGTGCGGTGGTGGCGCTCGCGGCGGTCGACCGTCGCGGATGGTTGCCGGACGGATTCTTCCTGGTCGGCTCGGTGGTGGGGCTGGTGTTCGCGCTGGTCGTGCGCTTCTTCGCCGTGTCGTACCAAGGCGTGGAGGCGAGTCTGGAGAAGGTTGCGCCGACCATGCTCGAGAGCGCGCGGGTGTTGGGAGCGGGTCGCGTCAGGACCGCGTTGGCGATCGAGCTCCCCGCGGCACGGTACGGCGTGCTCGCCGCCGCGGCGCTGCTGTCGGTCGACCTCGTGAAGGAGCTGCCGATCACGCTGCTGCTGCGGCCGTTCGGAGTCGACACCCTGTCGACGTGGGTCTGGCAGGCGACGTCGGAGAGCCTCTGGGCACAGGCAGCCGTACCCTCATTGGTGATGGTTGCGACGGGAATGGTCGCCGTGGGCGCACTGCTGGTTGCGCTCGAGCGGGGTGCCGAGGTGGTGTCGTGAGCGCAGCCGATTCACCGTCGCGCCCTGCCAGCCCGCCCGCGCTGCAGGCGACGGGCATCCGCCGGAGGTTGGGCGGCCGCGACGTACTGGACGGCATCGACCTCGAGGTCGCGCCGGGCGAGCTCGTCACGCTGGTCGGACCGAGCGGGTGCGGAAAGTCGACGCTCCTGAGGGTGCTCGCGGGACTCGAGCCCGCCGACGCCGGGTCGGTCGCGCTGTCGGGCCGCGACGTCACGTCCGTGCACGCCGAGCAGCGACGGGTCGGACTCGTGTTCCAGGACAACGCCCTCTTCGGGCACCTGCGCGTGGCGCGCAACGTCGCGTTCGGACTCCACCATCTTCCGAGGGCCGAGCGCGTGGCGCGAACGGCGGCGATGCTCGACGTCGTCAAGCTCGGGCACCTCGCGCGGCGGTTTCCGCACCAGTTGTCGGGCGGAGAACAGCAGCGCGTCGCGCTCGCCCGTGCGCTCGCGCCGCAGCCGTCGGTCGTCCTGCTCGACGAGCCGTTCGGCGCGCTCGACGAGGTGCTGCGCGAGGAGATCGGCTGGGAGGTCAAGTCGATCCTCGCCCGAAGCGGTACCGCGGCGGTGCTCGTGACGCACGACCGCCACGAGGCGCTGTCGCTCGGCGACCGTGTCGCGGTGATGGATCACGGACGCATCCTGCAGTGCGCGCCGCCCCGTACGGTCTACGAGCATCCCTCGTCGCGGTTCGTGGCCGACTTCCTCGCCGTGTCGTCGTATGTTCCGTCTGCAACGGGTGGAACGACCATGATGCGGCCCCACCAGTTGCGCGTGAAGGCCGGCGGGACGTGGACCGTCATGCGCGTCGAGTTCCTCGGCGCATCCCACCGCTACACGGTCCGGTCCGCCGACGGCACGACCGCGGTCGCCGACCTCGGGCCCGACGAGCCGTTGTCGGTGGGCGACGCGTGCGACATGTCGCCCGTCACACCCGGCGTCGCGTCGCCCTAGCGGCGCGGGTCGGCGGCGCGGAGCAGCGAGGCGAGCGCCTCGGGCGAGCCGTTGCACGAGGCGATCTGGTCGCCCGTGAGCACGACGCGATGGACGGAACCCGAGCGGCCGACCACGACCGGGAACGATCCGCTCGCAGCCTCCAGTGCGTCGGGTGGCGCATCGTTGCGGTGGTATGCGGCGAACGGAGCGGGCAGCGACGCGGCGCATTGGTCCCACTCCGACTTGCGGCGGAACATGCCGTGCGTCACCTCGCACAGCGAGCAGTGCCGGGTGCCGAGCCGTGCGCCGAGCCAATAGGACACCTCTCCCCACAGGGTCGAGTCGGCGTCGTAGATTCCGACGAACTCGTCGCATCCGGCGGGCTCGGCCGTCACTTCAGCTCCGCGAGCCGGAGCCGCACCATCGCGTTGAGGAGTGTGGCATCGACCTTCCACCCGACCGGGATGCGCACCGTGTGCTTCTGCACCTCGAGCGATCCCAGGCGGTGACGAACGGCGTCGAGGACGTCGGTGCTGAAGGGATTGATCAGGAGATGGGCGCTCGCGGCGCCGAGTCCGAACACGTAGCCGCGTTCGTTGCGCAACATCGGCTGGTTCCACGCGACGACGAGGTCGAGATCGGGGTGCTTGTCCTTGATCGCCGCGAACACCGCCTTCGCAGTGCGCCGCTGGTCGGGCGGCAGCGAGGCGAAGTAGTCGGCCGGCGACGCGTGCCGCTTCGAGCTCGGGGAGCCACGGTGCACCATGACGAGGGCGTTGGCGTGCGTGCGGCTGAAGCCGTGGCGTTCCTGCAGCAGCGCCATCTGTTCGGGGTAGGTCGCGGTGCCGAGGTCGGCGAGCTGCTGCAGCCAGTACGCGACGGGCTTGCCGTGATTGCGCTCGATGGCGGGGAAGTGGGCGGACCGGTCGCCGCTCGCGCTCGGCACGCCCGTCAGTCCTCGTTGCCGTTGCGGTGCTGCGAGTACCGGTAGGTCAGCGTCCCGAGGCCCCACAACACGACGACGGCGAGGAGGGTTCCCGCGGTTGCGGCCAACCCGTATCCGAGCGCAACCGCGATGCCGATCGCAGCGGTCTGGAAGATGGTCGCAGCGGTGGTGAGGCCGGTGACGATCCCCTTCTTCGACTGGATGATCGCGCCAGCGCCGAGGAATCCGATGCCGGTGATCACGCCGTGCACGCCGCGGCTCATGTCACCGCCCGGTCCTGAGGCCTGTGCGCTGACGAACGCGACGATGGTTGAGGCCGCAGCAACCAGCATGTGGGTCCGCAATCCGGATGCCTTCGCGAGCCGTTCGCGCTCGAAGCCGAGGAGCCCGCCGAGCGCCATCGACCAGAGCACCAGCAACGTGAGTCGGAGCTGGTCACCCATCGGCGCCGAACCGGACAGGAGGTTGTCGGAGAGCGGGCGAAACACCGGGAATCAGTGTACGAGCCACCCACTCGCCCCGGGGTCGACGGTGGCGTCCCCGACGGAGGGGACGCCACCGTCGCGGCGCGCGTTACGGCCGGGCGGGGCGCTCCGGTCGCGGGCCGAGCGCGGCAAGCGCTGCGTCGCGTGCCGACTTTGCGGCGGCGATCGCGGCACGCATCGTCGCCTTCGCCTCGTCGGTCCTTCCGGCTGCGTCGGCTGCGGCAATCGCCGCCTGCACCGCCGCGCGGAAGTCCGCGGCGATCTCCTTGCGCTGCGCGGCGTACTCGGCCATGGCGGCCCTGAACGCCTCGAGTGCGGCGCGACGGGCGGCGCGGTCGCCGGTCCGCTCGCCACGAGTGCCGCGTGCGGGAACGGTCGTGCTGGTCGGTGCGTCGCCGCTCGTCCCGTCAGTGGCGGCGAGCGCGGTGCCGGCGAGGTTGACGGTGACGACGGCCGTCGCGACTGCCGCGACGATCTTCGCCCGTCGGTGGAGGGTGGTGGTCATGTGGGTGCTCCTTGCTGGAGGTGTGGTTGTGCCGCTATGGCACCACGACCGTAGGGAGCCAACTTGTGGGTTTCCTGTGAACCGGCTGCGATCCGACGGGGAGTTTTCGGTCCGTCGCTAGGTTCGCGACCGTGGCCCGCGAACGTGATTCCGAGGCGACCGTGCTGGTCGTCGACGACGACCCCGCCGTGCTCGACACGGTCGCGGACGGGTTGTCCGTTGCCGGATATCGGGCAGTTCGCGCGACCAACGGCACGGCGGCCATCGAGATGGTCCGCACGCTCCGTCCCGACCTCGTGATCCTCGACGTGTCGATGCCGAGGATGGACGGATTCGCCGTGCTCGAACGCCTGCGCGGCGCGGGTCAGGGCGTCCCCGTCATCGTGCTCACCGCGCGCCACGACCGTGACGACCGCGTCAAGGGCCTCCGGCTCGGGGCGGACGACTATGTGACGAAGCCGTTCGGCCTCGAGGAGCTGCTGCTGCGCGTGCGGGCGGTGCTCCGCCGCGCGGCAGGTGGTGCGGCGCCGGCGGCACTCGTGTGCGGCCCGATCGTGGTGGACACGGATGCGGTGACGGCGTCCGTCGACGGGCGGCCGATCGACCTGTCGCCCACGGAGTTCCGTCTGCTGGCCCACCTGGCGGCGAACAAGAACCGTGTGTTGAGCAAGGAGCAGCTGCTCGAGGCGGTCTGGGGGATCGACTTCGACACGTCGACCACAGTCGTCGAGACCTTCGTGTCCTACCTCAGGCGCAAGCTGGCGCCGTTCGACGGCCACCTGCGGACGGTTCGCGGCTTCGGCGTCAAGCTGGTGGACCGCACGTGAGGCTCGCGGGCCGGCTCTCGGCGGGCGTGGCGCTGCTGTTGCTCGCGAGCGGTGCATCGATCGGAGCGCTCGCAGCCGCGATCGCGCGCTCCGAGGGGATCGCGTCGATCGACGCACGGCTCGACGATGCGGTATTGGCCGTCGCCGGCGCCGACGATCAGGTGTCGGCCCTCCTTGAGCGAGCCGACCGGTCGGCTGGTCCGTCGCTGGCATGGCTCTTCTTCGACGACGCCGAACCCATCGCCCTCATCGAATCGCCGTCGCTGCAGCCTGCGCCGTCTGCACTGGCGGTGGCCGACGTCGATGCGGCCTCGCGGTCGTCGGTGGACGCCGGCGACGGCCTGCGGATCAGGTCGTTGCCCCTCGGCGACGGCGAGTGGCTCGTGGTGGCCGAACCGCGAAACCAGGAGGACGAGCAATTCGTGCGGGCGGTGCGGGCGTCGGTGGCCACTGCGCTCGGCGTGGCGCTTGCAGCCGCCGCGGTCGCATGGGTGCTGGTGCGTCGGACGCTCGAGCCCGTGCGTCGTGCGACCGGCTCGGCCTCGCGGATCGCGTCGGGCGAGCTCGACGCGCCGCTTCCGGTGGGCGGTGCAGCCGAGATCGGTGAGCTCGCCGGCGCGCTGGCGCGCATGGTCGAGGCGCTCCGCGCGGCGTCCGACGCGCACCGCGACTCGGAGCACCGCATGCGCGAGTTCCTCGGCGACGCGTCGCACGAGTTGCGCACGCCGCTGACGGTCATCACGGGATACGTCGACCTCCTCGCCGGCGAGCGACCGGTGGACGAGTCCCAGCGCACCCGAGCGCTCTCCAGACTGCGGACGGAGACCTCGCGCATGGACGGGATCATCCGCGACCTGCTGATGCTCGCGGAGATGGATGCGGTGCAGGTCTCCCTCGACGAGGTGGTCGACCTCGGGGAGTTGACGGCCGAGTATGCGGGCGACCTGATGGACCAGCAGCCGGAACGTCCGGTGACGCTGGCGTGCAGCGCCGTGACCGTCTGCGGCAGCCGTCCCCACCTTGCGAGGCTCCTTGCGAACCTGGTGTCGAACATCCAGCGCCACACGGAGGTGACGGCCTCCGTGAGCGTGACGGTCGTGCGCGAGCTGAGCGATGCGGTGCTCACCATCGACGACGCGGGTCCCGGTCTGCCGGTCGCCGTGTACGAGCGGGCGGCGACCGGATTCGAGCGCTTCGACCGGTCGAGGTCGACCGGTGCGGGAGGCTTCGGCCTCGGGCTCGGCATGGTGGCGGCGGTGGTGCGGCTGCACGGTGGCTCGCTCACCCTGTCGCGCAGTCCGCTCGGCGGGCTGCGGACCGTCGTGCGGATCCCCGCGCGCTAGTTCGTCACGGGTTGCAGAGTCCGCACGTCGACGGATCGGCGGTGCGCTCGGCCGACTCGACGGTCCGTCGTGCGTCGCACCGCGGGCACCCCTCGATGTGCGCCACGACGAGCCTCGTCGGCGCGGAGCACCCGGCGCACGGACGCCCCGCCACCACCTCGACGAGCCCCCAACCCGGGCATGCGCACCTGGGGCACGCCACGGCGAGGCGTTCGGCGAGCGCGCGTGCGGCGCGCTCGATGACGGTGCAACGGGTCGGACTGTGCATCGCCCTCAGGTCCGAGTCGACTCGGATCGCACCCGCACCGCGCGACCGGCACTCGGCGATCGCCCGGTAGAGCGCGCGTTCGTCCCGGATGCCCTTGTGAATCGTGCCGGTCGGGTCGTCGTCGCGGCGCACGATCAGCCCGTGCGAGGGGAATCCGGCCCGATGGAGGTCGTTGTCGTGCGGTGACGCGCCGTCGAGCACCCACGAGTGGGCGACGGTGCCGTACCCCACCGCAGTCTCGGCCAGCGAGAAGCCGTGCACGTCGTCGACGATGGCCACCACCTCGAGGTCGGCGACCACCGGGAGCAGGCCGTCCGGGCCGATCGTGCCCTCGGATGCGATGCCGATCTGCCGTCCCGTCGCCTCCATACCGAGGCGCGCCTTGCGGAATGCGGTGGCGGCGGGCGCATCCGTCCTCGGCACCTCGCCGGTGAAGGTGCCGAGCAGGTCGGTGTCGACCTCCGCCTGCACCACGAGCAGGCCGAGGACGTCGCAGAGCGTCGGGCCGACGAGCGGCACCTTGCCGTGCTTCGTCGCCATGGCGGCGACGTGTCCGAGGTAGGGCCGGGACTCCATGATCCCGGTCGACGCCCTAGTCCTCGCCCTGGGCCTTGGTGAACCCGTCGGCGCCGTCGATCCTCAGCAGTCGCTCGACGTGGCACACCTCGTGCACGCCACCGATGGCCTGGGCGAGGCGCAGTGCGTCGGCCATGGTGACGGTCTGTCCCTCCCGGGCGACGAAACGGCACCGGTGGTGGTTGACGCAGTCGATGTTCGGGTTCCCGTCCGGGTACACCTTGGTGCCGCGGTTGGAGATCATCTTCAGACGCAGAGGCGCCCCCGCCGCGATCGTCTCGAGGGACGGGCCGAGCTCGGCCGGATGCAGCGGGCTCTCGAGGAAGATGTCGGCACCCACCGTCTCCTTCGTCGTCGGCGTGCGGAAATCGAGCGACCTCGGCACCTGCGGCATCCTGATCGGCTTCGCCGTGCGCACCGACCAGCCGTCGACCCGGCGGCCAAGGTTGGACCTGATCACCGCGGCGAACTCGCTCGTCTTGAGGCCACGGTCGTACCCGACGGCGTCGCCAGTGAGGAACCCGTCGAGCATGGTGGCGATCACCGCGTGCTCGATGTCGGTTGCCGCCTCGAATTCGCCGAGGTGCTTCAGCATCATGACGCCGCTCAGCAGCACTGCGGTGGGGTTGATGGTGTCCGTGCCCGCGTACTTGGGGGCCGTGCCGTGCACGGCCTCGAAGATCGCGATGCCGTTGCCCAGGTTGGCCGACGGGGCGAATCCGAGGCCGCCGACGAGTGCCGAGGTGAGGTCGCTGATGATGTCGCCGTTCATGTTGGTCGTGACGATGACGTCGAATTGTGCGGGGTCACGGACCAGCTGGTGGGCGCAGTTGTCGATGATCACGTGCCACGACTCGATGTCCGGGTACTCCGGTGCGATGCGCTCGAAGGTCCGCTTCACTTCGCCCTCGGTGAGCTTCATGATGTTCGCCTTGGTCGCGCACGCAACCGACTTCCGTCCCTCCGCGCGGGCGAACTCGAAGGCCAGGCGCACGATCTTCTCGGACCCCTTCGCGCTGATGAGCTTGAGGCACTGCGCGACGTCGGGCGTCTGCATGTGCTCGATGCCGGCATACAGGTCCTCGACGTTCTCCCGGACGACCACGAGGTCGACCCCGCGGCCCGCATAGGGGGTGCGGACCCCCGGCAGTTCGCGCACCGGCCGGATGTTGCCGAACGTCTCGAACAGCTTGCGGAGCGTGACGTTCGCAGACTTCTCGCCGTACCCGACCGGCGTGCCGAGCGGTCCCTTCAGGGCGACCCGCGTCTTCGAGATCGAGTCGATGGTGTCCTGGGGGACGCCGGAGGCAACGCCTGACTTGAAGACCCGCTCCCCCGCATGGCGCTCGATCCAGTCGATGTCGACCCCCGTTGCGTCGATGATCTCGACCGTCGCGCCGATGCACTCCGGTCCGATGCCGTCGCCGGGGATGAGGGTCACTTCGTGGCGGGCCATGGGAACCTCCTCGTCGTTACCTGTTGTATATAACAGGTGTTGTAAACCATGTCAAGAGCGACACTGCTACTAGAGTCCTCCCGATGGCAGGTGGCCGCCCCCATGATCCTCGACCGGACCCCGCGCACGGCTGGACCTTCCTGACCAACCACGGCCACGTGCTCGTGTGCATCGCCCAGAACGCCGACGTTCGGATCGCCGAGATCGCCGATCTCGTGGGCATCGGCGAGCGCGCCGCCCACCGCATCCTCGGGGACCTCATCAGGGAGGGGTACGTGGTGCGCACCAAGGTCGGTCGGCGCAACCGCTACTCGATCGACTTCAGCAGGCCGCTCCGCCACCAGTTGGAGTCCGAGCACACGATCGGCGAGCTCTTCCGGCCGGTGTCACGGCGTCGAGCCGGCTGACCGGCGCGCGACACCCCGTCGCTACCGTCGGGTACATGAACCATCACTGCTCCACACTGTTCCGACGCGTCCGTCGTTCACGGATCGTGGTGGTCGCCGCCGTGCTTGTCAGCCCGCTCTCGGTCGCGGTCCCGGTGGCGGCATCGCACATTCCGCGCGTGAACGACCGCGAGTGTCCTTCGACGGCGCCGTACAAGGTGCAGGTCGACAACGACGTCTTCTGTCAGACGCCAGCCGAGTTCTGCGCTCGACACACATGGCGCGAGGATTGCCAGCCGAGCGCAACGACGACGACCCTGGCGCCGGGACAGACGCGGCCGCGCTACGCGGACGACTATGTCGACGTTCCGGGACCGGTCGATGGGTCGCGCTGCCCGCCATCGAATCCGGTTGCGGCGCAGGTCGACAATCGGATGATCTGCTACACGTTGCTCGGCTTCTGCGAGACGGTGAATCCCACGTGGTACGACGAGGCGCGCGGCCTGTGGTGTCCCGGCGCGACCACCACGACGACGGTGCCGCCGACCACCACGACTACGTCGGTGAGTCGCGGCGCGGCGGGCGAGTCCGGTGGTCCCGACGTCGTCGACCCGTCCCAGCTCGTCGAGGTCCGTGCCGCACGGGGTGGATCGGCCTTCGTTGTGCCTCCCGACGTGCTCTCCGTGCAGGGTGGCGGCGCGACCGGGCGGTCCGTCGCGGTCACGATCCGTGCCACGCGGCGCGGCTCACGGACGGTGACCT
>JBIIHV010000241.1:0-2556 GCA_044235415.1 Ilumatobacteraceae bacterium
ATCCCCTCATCGCTCAGCCGGCGCGGGTACCGACTGTCGATCTTCGTCGATGGAGTGCAGATGCTCGTCATTCCGCCGAGCCGGTAGATCGTGCAGCAGACAGCCAATCGGTGCCCGTGACGCGATTCGGCGTCGCGACACCGGTAGTCTGAGAAACGCGCACAACGGCGCTCATGGGGCACCTCGTTCTCGTGAAGATGAACGGAGCCAGAATCATGTCCCCCTCAACCGCCTCGGTGGCGACCGCCCCGACGACCTTTGCCGCAATGGGCCTCGACCCGAGGATCATCGAGGTCCTCCGTGCCGACGGCATCACGGTGCCCACCGACATCCAGTCACAGACGATCCCCGACGCGCTCGCCGGTCGCGACGTGCTCGGGCGCGGAAAGACCGGATCGGGCAAGACCCTCGCCTTCATCGTGCCGATGCTGGCCCGACTCGCCGAGTCGACGTCACGTGCGGGGAACCGTCCGCCGCGGGGCCTGATCCTCGTGCCGACGCGGGAACTCGCCAACCAGGTCCGGGACGTGTTCGCCTCGTTCGGCCGCGTGCTCGGCGTCCGGTACGCCACGGTGTACGGCGGAGTGGGGCACAAGCCGCAGATCGACGCCATCCGACGCGGCGCCGATGTGATCATCGCGTGCCCGGGCCGCCTGCTCGACTTGATGGACCAGCGCCAGGTGCGACTCGACGCAATCGAGGTGTCGGTGATCGACGAGGCCGACCACATGGCCGACCTCGGCTTCATCAAGGACGTCCGCGCCATCCTCGACGCGACGCCCAAGCGGAGCCAGCGGCTCCTGTTCTCGGCCACGCTCGACGGGGCCGTCGCCGACCTCGTCGATCGGTACCTCCACGATCCGGTCGTCCGCGAGGTCGATGCCGAGCATTCCCCGGTCGACGACATGGTGCACCACGTGCTGCACGTATCGCACAACGACCGGTTCGCGGTGATCGCCGACCTCTGCGCGGCACCGGGCAAGTGCATCGTGTTCACCCGCACCAAGCACGGCGCCAAGCGCCTCGCCGAGCGGCTGTCGCAGTCGGGCATCCCGTCGATCGACCTGCACGGCAACCTGTCGCAGGCGGCTCGCGCACGCAACCTCGCCGCCTACTCCGACGGGAGGGTGTCCACCCTCGTGGCGACGGACATCGCAGCGCGCGGCATCCACGTGGACGACATCAAGCTGGTGATCCACGCCGATCCGCCGGCCGAGCACAAGGCGTTCCTCCACCGTTCCGGACGGACCGCACGCGCGGGCGCGGCTGGCACGGTGGTCACGATCATGACCGACGATCAGCGCCGCCACGTCCAGGGCCTGACCCGTCAGGCCGGGATCTCGCCGATCATCACGCGGACGGGTCCCGACGGCGACATCCTCTCGGAACTCGCCCCCGGTGAGCGCACGTTCTCCGATGCGCCCGTGGTGGTCGAGGCGGCGCCTGCGCCGAGTCGGCAGCCGAGGCCAGCTCGGCCCGGTCGCCGCCCGCACGATGGGCCGTCGCGGCGCGACGATCGTGGGCCGCGCACCGGTTCCGGACCGCGTGACGGACAGGGGCCGCGTGATGGGGGCCGATCGCGCGACGATCGTGGGCCGCACACCGGTTCTGGGCCGCGCACCGGTTCTGGGCCGCGCGATGGACAGGGTCCGCGCGACGGCAACGGATCGCGCAACGCACAGCCCTCGAGGGGTTCGCGCGACGTGCGCGGCGCCGGCGCCAGCCGGGGATCCGGCGGCGGTTCGTGGGATGCGCGGGGCTCCAGGAACTCGCGCGACGCGGGCGGACCGCGCGGCGATCGTGGAACGAGTGGGGGACGCGGATCCAGGGATTCCCGCCGCGGGTAGCGACGCGCGCGTGTCGAACATCGACGATCAAGGTCGTCCCGAGCCGCCAATTGCGGCCGACGAGTGGCACACGCTCGTCGGATTCCTCGACTTCCTTCGTGCAACCTTCGAGTGGAAGGTGCGCGGTCTCGGTCGCGACGGACTGTCGGCGGGGACAGCCGCGTCGACGATGACCCTCGGGGGGCTCATGAAGCACCTCGCATACGTCGAACAGCACTGGTTCTCCTGGCGCCTGCACGGCAGGGAGTGGGCCGAGCCATGGCGCAGCGTCGACTGGCAGGTTGAACCCGACTGGGAATGGACGTCGTCGCTCGACGACGCGCCGGACGAACTGTGGGCCATCTGGCGTCGGTCGGTCGAGGATGCGCGGGCGGACGCTGCGTCGGCGCTCGCGTCGGGCGGGCTCGACGGTCTCTGCGTGCGGCCGTGGCCGAACGGCGAGTCGCCGTCGCTCCGCTGGGTGCTCGTGCACATGATCGAGGAATACGCCCGCCACAACGGCCACGCCGACCTGCTGCGCGAATCGATCGACGGCGAGACGGGCGAATAGCCCCGGGAGTCACGCGCCGGCGGGACGACCGGCGAAGCTGACGTCCCGCGAGGCTGACGTCAGGGAAGCGGAACGACGAGGCAGCCCCGGCACGCGGGGCAATTCGGCACGAACCACGTCCGCGGATCGGCGAAGACCACGTCGTCGGCCGACGAGATC
>JBIIHV010000023.1:0-11682 GCA_044235415.1 Ilumatobacteraceae bacterium
CGAGATCCGCAATGGTCGCACGCGGGCCGAGCCCGCCCGCCACGAGCACCGCGGGCGTTCCCGCAAGGAACGTCACCCCCGACAGCACCACCAGCGGAGGTGTCACGGCTCGCTCACCGGCTCGGCCGAGCGCTCCGCGGCGACCCGTCGCCCGTCCACGCCGAGCAGGGCCAGCAACGGGAGCCGCACGACGACCGTCGTCCGGACGGTCACGCGCCGCTCCGACGCAGTCACTTCCCCGTCGACACCATGGCGCGACAGGTAGGCACGCGCGGCGGCGAGCGCGGCAGGACGGTCGACCGACGGCGATCCGCTGCGCAGCGACTCGAGGTGCTGCACCCCCGCTCGCGCGGCGTTCTCCGCGTGGTCGCCCGCCGCCACGGCGGCCGCGACGACGCGTCCCCCGTCGACCGCCAGTGCCATGCACGCGACGAACCCCATCGCGAGCGCCACCACGAGCGCGGTCACCGATCCCCCGTCCGTCTTCCGAACCGTCATCCCGCCCTCCACAGGTCGATCACCTCCGTCGATCGCGCCTCCAGCCGGCGCGCCCGAACGCCGAGCAGTTCCAATCCGGCGATCCGGACGGTGCACTCGATCTCCACCATGACGGCCCGCACCGCCGAGTCGCCGTCGACCGCGACGTTCACCAAGGGGTCGGTGCACGACGACCCGGATCCGACGAGGTCGTCCCGCACCGCGCGCTCGCCGACGTCCTCCATGCGGTCGGTGCGCACCATCGACGCCGCACGTGCCCCCTGGTCGGCTGCGTGCCGCAGCTGCACGAGCGCCTCCGCCGAGCGGCCGGCGTGCACCACCGACATCACCAGCACCACGAGCAGCGGCGCCAGCAGCACCATCTCGACCGTCGCGCTTCCCCGTTCGGCCGTCACCGCTCGTCCTCGTACCGGTACCGCTCGAGAGGTTCACGGACGGAGCGGACCGCCGTCCGCGGGAGGAACGGGGCGATCGCCGGGACGTCGATCCACACCGACACCTCGATCCACTCCCCGGCGACGACCGCCACCGGCTCGCGCGCCGTCCGCGAGGACAGGCCGGCGACGGTCGCCGACGCAACCGCCACCGCCTCCTCGGCACTCCCGTCGCGCACGGCGCCTGCCGCCGCGCCGCGGGACGCGGCGACCGACGCGACCTGTGCCCCGTGCAGGAACGCCGTCGCGTGCACCGCGACCATCAGCACCGCGAACACCACCGGGACGGCGATCACCGTCTCGGCGGAGGTCTCGCCTCGCTCGACGGCGGGTTCAGCCAAGGTCGAGGGAATTCGCCTTGTCACGGACACGGTCGGTGATGGTGGCTGCGACGGCGATGGCGAGCGCCACCAGTGCGGCGGCCATCACGATGGTCGTGGCGCTCACCTCTCCGCGCTCGACGTCGTGCGCAGCCGACGCGCGGAGACGGATCCAGAGGTACTGGGCGATGTGCTGCATGTGGTGGTTCCCTTCGTGTGGTTGATGGTGCGATGTGTGGATCGATCACGCCCCGCCGACGAGGTGCGACAGCGCCGGATAGACGATCAGCGCGAGAAACCCGACGAAGACGAGGACCATCGGGATCCCCATCCGCTCCGTCGCCGCGTGCGCCGACGCCTCGATCTCGTCGCCGATCCGCGCCCGCATCGCCTCGGACCGCGCAACGAGCGACTCGCGGATTCGCGCACCGTGCGAGCCGGCCAGATCGAGGCTGTCCGCGAGCTCCACCAGCTGGTCGATGCCGAGGCGCCGCCCGAGCGCGCGCAGTTCCTGCCACGGCGAGCGGCCCGTGTCGCGGGCCCGTGCCAGGGCGTCGCGGAGCAGCACGAACGTCTCCGAGCCTCCGGCCCGGGCCGAGGCCGTGAGGGCGGTTTCCAGTCCCGCGCCTCCTGCGAGCAGCACCGTCGTCAGGTCGAGGAAGCTCGACAGCGCGTGGACGAACTGCCGCCTGCGCCGCACCGCGCCGCGGCGCAGCGCAGCGTCGGGCACGACGAACCCCGCCACGGAGCCGACGAGGGTCGCAAGGGTGACGACCGGCAACGACGGTCCGGTGCCCGCCACGCGGAGCAGGACGTTGACCGCCACCACCGACGCCGCGCCGACGATCGCGCCGAACACCTGGCGAACGACGAGGTCGTCCGCAACCAGTCCGAGCACCTCCAGGTCGGCGCGCCGGCGACGGAGCGCCGACCTCGCAACCCGCTCGCGCATGCGTGCGACCGCACGCGAGATGTCCTCCGTCGCACCACGCGCCAGCACGGCGAGACCGAGGCCCGCGGCCCCGCCCGCAACCACGGCACCGATCACGATCGCACCCCGACGAACCGCTCCGGCACGTCGACCCTGGCCATGCGGGCCATCCACCACAGCGACACTGCGAACACGCCGAGGATTCCCGTGAGCACCATCTGCCCCGACGCCGTCGAGTAGGGCTCGAGGTAGTCGCGGTTGAAGGTGGCGAGTCCCAGGACGAACGCCGCAACCACCGCCGCGACGATGCGCACCGAGCTGCGCGTGCGCGCCCGCCCCACCCAGATCCGTCCGCGCATGCGGCTCTCCTCCCGGGCGCACTGCGCCACGCGCCCGAGCAGCTGGCGGAGGTCGCGCGCCTCGTGGTCGGCCGCGGTGGCCAGCGCCGCCACGACGAAGTCGGCGGTCGGGTGGTCGACGTCGTCGGCGAAGCGCCGCATTGCGTCCGACAGCCCGCGGTAGGGCACGGTTGCAACGAGGCGCTGCACCGCGGGTGCGATCTCCGCCGGTGCACGCCCGCTCGTCGCCGCCACCGCCTCCTCCAGCCCGCGGGCACCGGCGAGCGTGTCGCGGACCTGCTCCGTCCACGACGCGATCGCCTCCACGAGGGCCACCTCGTCGCGCACACTCTGGCGGCCGCGGCCGATCCCCGGGGCAAGTGCCGTCGCGACGCCCGCCGCGATGGCCAGCACCGGCCACCGCACCGCCATCCACGCGATGGCCACCACGGAGGGCACGAGGACGATCCGGGCCGATACGGACCGGCCCCGACCCGTCCGCACCACGAGGCCCACGAGCGACGAGCGTCCACGGAGCGCGCCGAGCACAACGAGCAGGCCGAGCCCGGCCACCGACCCGACGAGTGCTGCGACGAGCTGGCTCACGATGCGTGCTCCCGGCCGAGGCCGTGCTCGAGCAGCAGCTCCCGCGTCGCGTGCCGCAACGGGTAGCCGGATCCGTCGGCGCCCACCACCTCGTTGGTCGCCACCATCGCCCCGTCCGCGTCGACGACCTCGCGCACCGACTGCACGCGACGCACACCGTCGCGTATGCCGAGATGGACGACGAAGTGCACCGCGCCCGCCAGCATCAGGTTGACCGTTTCGATCGGAAGACCCGTGTCCGCCATGGACACGTAGGCCGCGAGCTTGGCGAGCGCGGTCTTCGACGAGTCGGCGTGCATGGTGCACATCGAGCCGTCGTTGCCCTGGCTCATCGCGAGGAGCATCGGAAAGGCCTCCGCACCCCGCACCTCGCCGACGATCACCCGGTCGGGATCCATCCGCAGCGCCATCCGGGCGAGATCCGAGAGCGTGACCTCACCCCTCCCCTCGATGTTCGGGGGCCGCGCCTGCAGTGCGTCGTGGTCGGGATGCCGGTCGGCGAACCTGTCGATGGCGAGCTCGTAGGAGTCCTCGATCGTCACGATCCGCTCGGTGCGCGGCACCTCGTTGATGAGGGCGCGGAGCAGCGTCGTCTTCCCGGTCCCCGTGCCGCCGGCGATGACGAGGTTGCGGCGCGCCCGCACCGCCGAGGCGAGCAGGGACGACGTCCGTCGGTCGAGCATGCCGAGCACGGCGAGTTCGTCGAGGGACGACAGTTCATACCGGTGGCGCCGGACGACGAGGCTCGGCCGGCGGGACACCTCCATCACTGCGAACAATCGGGAGCCGTCGGGGAGCTGCACGTTCACATCCGGTGATCCCGCATCGAACCGGCGCTCGGAGGCGCCCAGCCGTGTCGCGGCCCGCCGGACCAGGTCGATGAGTTCTGCATCCGAGTCGACGATCGGCTCCCGCTCCTCGCGTCGGCCGTCGCGAAGCCGCACCCACACCGGCTCGCACCCGCGCACGTGCACATCGCCGACGTCGGGATCGTCGAGGAGCACCTGCAAGCGCCCCAATCCGACGACCGCCGCGACGGCATCGTCGACGATGGCCGCCTCGAGCGACGGATCGAGGTCCGGCGACCCGTCGCGTCGGCGGCGCTGGTTGATCGTCGCGATCTCGGCGACCGCGGCGAGCCGGGCGATCTCCCGCTCCTCGCCCGGGTTGAGGCCGCGTCCGGCGAGTTCATGGCGCGCCACCACTTCGTCGCTGAGCACGTCGGCGATGCGCGCCCGGACCGCCGCGGCCTCTGCGGTCGCGCCCGTCCGCCGTCGCGTCACGGTGCCCCCACGATCGCCACGCGGACCGATCCCGCACCCGCCAGCTGCAGCGCGAGGCGGGCCGTGGCCGCGAAGGTGACGATCGCACCGTCGCTGCCGTCGTCACGGTGCTGCACCGCCCACACGACGACGGGTTCGTCGACCAACACGGGTGGGCGCGCCTCGAGCATCGTCGGGTCGGGCACGACCGCGAGCAGGACGCGGTCTCCGGGGGCGAGATCAGGCGGGAACGAGCCAGCCTCGACCAGCGCGGGGACGAGCACGTCGTCGGGTCCGAGCGCCGGCTGTGCCGCCACCATGACGCGCGGTATCGGATCACCGGAGGCAATCGGCCCCCTCGTACTGCCACCGAGGAGGTCCCCGGCATCCTCCTTCGACACGAACGCACCCGCGATGGACCGCGGCACCGCCACGGCGACGAGATCGCCGGGCTCGATCGGCCGACCTGCCACGAGTGCACGCGAGGAACCGACCACCATCACGGCCTCGGATCCCGACCGTTGCAGCCAGAGCGACCCGAGGACCCCCGCGGCGACGAGCGCAGAGCCGAGGACCAGTTCGGACCGTCGGCGCGCGTGACGTGGGGGCGCGACGTCCCCGTCGCCGTCGTATCCCGGCGCGGACGCCACCCGTCCCGCCACCCCCCGACGAACCAGCGCTCGAACCATCGTGTTGCCTCCTGTCGTCCCGCGGCGCGGAACGGTTCCGATGTGGAGATCGGAGCGAGTCCACCGGAAGCAGTGCGTGCCGCGCCAACCACGGCCTCGCACGAGCGGTGCACCACCGACTCCACTCACCAGCCGCCCGTCCTCGCCCCGTAGCCTTCAAGCCGTCATGACCGGCACCGCCACGCCCCCCGCCGCGCGCCCCGCGGCCAACGAGCCCTGCTGGTGCGGCAGCGGCCGCAAGTACAAGCGCTGCCACCGCCCGCTCGAGGGTCGCGTGCTGCCCGGCATCGTCAGCCCCATGCGCAGCGTGCCCGACCACATCGCCAAGCCGCCCTACGCCGCCACCGGCACCGTGAGCCGCATTCCCGAACCGGCCGTGAAGACCCCCGACGTCATCGCGCGCATGCGCACCGCCGGTGCAACGGCCGCCGAGGTGCTGCGGCTCGCGGGCGAGTTCGTGCGCCCCGGCATCACCACCGACGCCATCGACGAGTACGTCCACACCCTGTGCATCGAGCGCGGCGCGTACCCCAGTCCGTTGAACTACTCGGGCTACCCGAAGAGCGTCTGCACCTCGGTCAACGAGGTCATCTGCCACGGCATCCCCGACTCGCGCATGCTGGAGGAGGGCGACATCGTCAACCTCGACGTCACCTGCTACGTCGGCGGCGTGCACGGCGACACCAACGCCACCTTCGCGGTCGGCGAGATCGACGACGAGAGCCGGCACCTCATTGCCGTCACCGAGGAGTGCACGTGGCTCGGCATCGAGGCCGTGCAGCCCGGCAAGCCGCTCAGCGAGATCGGACGCGCCATCGAGGCCCGTGCCAAGCGCGACCACCTCGGCGTGGTGCGGGCCTTCATCGGCCACGGCATCGGCGAGCAGTTCCACACCGACATCCAGGTGCTGCACTACTACGACCCGCGCAGCACCACCATCATGCGGCCCGGCATGACCTTCACCATCGAGCCGATGATCACCCTCGGCACGTGGCAGCACCGCATGTGGGATGACGACTGGACCGCGGTCACCGCCGACGGCAAGCGCACCGCGCAGTTCGAGCACACCGTGCTCGTCACGGACGACGGGGTGGAGGTGCTGACCGGGGGTCCCGGTGCCGCGTCGCCGTGCGCCCCGTGGGCGCGGGGCGGCGCCACGGCATGATCGACGCCGTCGACGCGGGCCGCTACCTGCGCTTCGACCGCGACGAGTGGGCCGCGCTGCGCGCCCAGACCCCCCTGACGCTCGAGGAGTCCGATCTCGCCGAGCTGCGCGGCATCAACGACCGCATCGACCTCGACGAGGTCGTCGCCGTCTACCTGCCACTGACGCGCCTCCTCAACCTCTACGTCAGCGCCACGCAGACCCTGCACCGCGTGTCGGCCACCTTCCTCGGCACCATCGCGCCGAAGGTGCCGTACGTGATCGGTGTCGCGGGCAGCGTCGCGGTGGGCAAGAGCACCTCGGCGCGCATCCTGCAGGCGCTGCTGAGCCACTGGCCCGAGCACCCGCGCGTCGAGCTGGTCACCACCGACGGCTTCCTGCACACGAACGCCGTGCTCACCGAGCGGGGCATCATGGACCGCAAGGGCTTCCCCGAGAGCTACGACACCAAGCGCCTCGTGCAGTTCCTGCGCGACCTGAAGAGCGGCGCGGCCGAGGTGTCGGCCCCCGTCTACAGCCACGTCGTGTACGACATCGTGCCCGGCGACGAGCAGGTGGTGCGCCAGCCCGACATCCTCATCCTCGAGGGGCTCAACGTGCTGCAGGTGCCCGTCGGCGCCGGCGAATACGTGAGCGACTACTTCGACTTCTCCATCTACCTCGACGCCGACGAGCGCGACATCGAGGACTGGTTCGTCCAGCGCTTCTTTGCGCTGCGCGCCACCGTGTTCCAGGACCCCGCCAGCTTCTTCCGCCACTTCGCCGACATGTCCGACCAGGCCGCCGAGCGGATGGCGCGCGACGTCTGGCAGTCGATCAACGGCCGCAACCTGCGCGAGAACATCGCCCCCACGCGCTCACGCGCGTCGCTCGTCATCCACAAGGGCGCCGACCACCGCATGCACGAGGTGCACCTGCGCCGGCTCTAGCGGTGCAGCGCGTTGAGGTAGTTGTAGACGGTGATGCGCGAGACGCCCATGGCGTCGGCGACATCCTCCACCGCGCGCCGCAGGATGAACGCGCCCCGCTCGTCGAGCATGCGGATGGCGGCCTGCTTGTCGCGCCGCGACAGGTCGGGCAGGCGCGCACCCAGCTCGCGCTCGACCCCGTCGATCAGCCGGTCGAGCGCGCCGTGCAGCGCGGGCAGGCGCACGGCGGCGACCACCTCGCCCTCCCACTCGATCGCCACGTCCGACGCCGTGCGCGACGCGGGCGTCACGAGCGACGCGCCGGTGGCATCGAGCAGCGGCTGCAGCATCGCGGCGACGCGATCGTGGGCGGCACCGCTCACTCGGCGTCCTCCGCACGCGCCACGTCGACGCTGACGTAGGTCGCGCCGTTGCCGTATGCCGCGCGCAGGAGGTCGGCCACCACCGTCGGCACCGCCGACTCGGCCGCCGTGAACGACGTGGCGAACGGGCCGAAGTCGACGGTCAAGCCGTGCGACTCGACGGCCGCGACCGCGGCGGTGACGTGCGGCCCGGGCGCACCCTCGACGAACGGCTCGACCGTGAACTCGACGATCAGCATGCGCGCCTCCCTGCTTGGCGCGCCATCCTACGCAGCGCGCCCGCCGCACGACCGGGCGACGCCGCCGGCGACCCGGCGTAGTGTCGGCGCCATGAGCGACACCACCGCACCCGCCTCCGAGCGCCACGGCTCGAACGACGAGCTGCGCGCGCACGCATCCGACGTGCTCGGCTTCGCGCGCGACATCCGGCGCGACCTCCACCGCTGGCCCGAGCTCGGCAACGACCTGCCGGTCACCCGCGACCGCGTGCTGCAGTCGCTGGAGGGCCTCGGACTCGACGTCACGCTGCACTCCACCACCAGCGGCATCGCGGCCCTGCTGACCGGTGCGAAGCCCGGCCCCACCGTCATGCTGCGCGGCGACATGGACGCACTCGAGATGCCCGAGGACACCGGGCTCGACTACGCCTCGAAGGTCGACGGTGCGATGCACGCATGCGGCCACGACACCCACGTCGCGATGCTCGCCGGGGCGGCGCGCATGCTCTCCGAGCGGCGCGCCGACCTCGCCGGCCGCGTGCTGTTCATGTTCCAGCCGGGCGAGGAGGGACACGGCGGCGCGAAGCTCATGCTCGACGAGGGACTGCTCGACCTGCCGCCGCTGGCCGACGGCACGCCGTCCCCCGTCACCGCCGCCTATGCGCTGCACATCACGTCGGCCATGCCGCGCGGGTTCGTCGGCAGCCGCGGCGGCCCGGTGATGGCCTCCAGCGACGAGCTTCGCATCGTGGTCACCGGCAAGGGCGGCCACGCGTCCGAGCCGTTCCGCGCGATCGACCCCATCCCCGTGGCGTGCGAGATCGTCCAGGCACTGCAGACCGCGGTCACGCGGCGCTTCGACATCTTCGACCCGACGGTCGTCACCGTCGCCAAGCTCGTAGCCGGCACCGCGCACAACGTCATCCCCGAGACCGCCACCATCGAGGGCACCATCCGCGCCATCAGTGCTCAGACGCGCGGCGCCGTGCACGACACGATCCGTCGCGTTGCCGAGGGCGTCGCCTCGGCGCACGGCACGTCCGTGACGGTCGAGGTCGACCTCGGCTACCCCGTGACGGTCAACGACGGGCCGTCCGCCGACTTCGCGCTCGACGTGGCGTCCGCGGTGGTCGACCCGCGCGCCGTCGTGCGCCTGCCGCACCCCGTGATGGGGGCGGAGGACTTCAGCTACGTGCTCGAGCAGCGGCCCGGCGCGATGCTCTTCCTCGGCGGCACCGAACCGGGCCGCGACCCGCGCACCGCCGCGCCGAACCATTCCAACCGCGTCGTGTTCGACGAGGAGGCCATGGTCGACGGCATGGCCATGTACTCGGCGCTCGCCATGCGAACGCTCGGCACCCGACTCGGCTGACGTGGCGCGGGGCTGGCAGGAGCCGGGCGGTGCGCGCCCGCTCGAGGGGATCCTCGTCCTCGACTTCACGCGCGTGCTCTCCGGGCCGCACGCGACGCGCATCCTCGCCGACCTCGGCGCCGACGTCGTCAAGGTCGAGCCGCCGACGGGCGACCTCACCCGGTTCACCGCGCCGCGCGTGAACTCGACCTCCACCTACTTCGCGCAGCAGAACGCGGGCAAGCGCAACGTCTCCATCGACGTCACGCGCCCCGAGGGCGCCGACGTCGTGCGCCGCATCGCCCTGCGCTGCGACGCCCTGGTCGAGAACTTCCGCCACGGCGTCATGGACCGCCTCGGCCTCGACTGGGCGTCGCTGTCGGCGGCCAATCCAAGGCTCGTCTACGCGTCGATCACGGGCTACGGCTCCGACGGGCCGTGGACGGACCGCCGCGCCTTCGCCCCCACCGTCGGCGCCGAGTCGGGCATCACCCGCAGCCAGGGGGATGCTCGCGGCGGGTCGTACGCCAACGACCCCCACAGCCACGCCGACGTCTACACCGGCGTGCACGCCGCACTCGCCGTGGTCGCCGCGCTCTACCAGCGCGAGCGCACGGGCGCGGGCCAGCACGTGGACGTGTCCATGGCGGAGGTGATGCTCTACGACAACGAGCACGCGCACGACCAGCTGTGGGGCGCACCGGTGCCGACCGGCACGATCCGTTCCTTCCGGCCCGGCGACTACCCAGTGCTCACTGCCGCCGACGGTTCGCGCTTCGTCGTGTCCGGACACCCCGCCGAGCGCGGCACGTTCGAGCTCTACCTCGCGGCCGTCGGTCGCCCCGACCTCGCCGACGACCCGCGGTTCGCCGACCCTGCCGACCGCTTCGCGAACCTCGCCGACCTCGTGGCCGTGCTCGAACGATGGGCTGCGGCGATGCCCAGCGCCACGGCGGCCGAGGAGGTGCTCGCCGCGCACGGCCTCGCATCCGGCGCACTGCGCACCGCGCGCGAGCTCGCCGACACGGACTGGGCGGCCGAACGCCGCGCCACCGTGCACATCGACGACCGCGGGACGGGCACGATCGAGCTGCCGAACAGCCCGTGGCACTTCTCGAGGTCGGACACGTCGCTGCGCGGGGCCGCGCGCTACCGCGGCGAGGACAACCGCGACGTGCTGCAGCGCCTCGCCGGCCTGTCGGACGGGGACGTCGCGGCGCTCGAGCGCACCGGCGTGCTGTCGTCGCGGGTGCCGGGCGCGGGCGGCTGACGGACCGCCGGATTCCCCGTCAGCGACCCGAGTGCCCGAATCCGCCGCCGCGGTCCTCGCCGCGCAGCTCGGCGACGACGTTCCACGACACGTGCTCGACGCGCTGCACGAGCAGTTGCGCGATGCGGTCGCCGCGCCGAACCTGGTAGTCGTCAGCGGGGTCGAGGTTGATCACCACCGCCTGCAGCTCGCCGCGGTAGCCCGAGTCGATGACGCCGGGCGTGTTCGCGAGCGCCACGCCGTGCCGCAGCGCGAGCCCGCTGCGCGGCACCACCAGACCGACCCAGCCGTCGGGGATCGCCACCGCGATCCCCGTGGGCACCAGCGCGCGCCCGCCGCGCGCCGGCACCAGCGCATCGGTCCGCGCACGCAGGTCGAGGCCCGCATCGCCCGCCCGCGCATACGAGGGCAGCGGCAGGTCGGGATCGAGCTGCACGATGTCGATGCGCAGGTCGCCATCCGCCACGCCGCAGACCCTAGGTCGCCGCACCGTGCCGTAGATTGCCCGTCGTGCTGGTGTGGATGGACCTCGAGATGACCGGACTCGATCCCGACCGCGATGTCATCGTCGAGATCGCCACCATCGTCACCGACGACGAACTGCTGGTCGTGGCCGAGGGTCCGGACCTGATCATCCACCAGCCCGACGACGTCCTCGCGCGCATGTCGGGCGTCGTGCGGGAGATGCACGAGAAGTCGGGCCTCCTGCCGGCGATCCGTGCGTCGGCGACGACGCTGGAGGAGGCGGGGGCTGCGACGCTCGAGTTCATCCGCGCGCACGTGCCCAACGCCCGCAGCGTGCCGCTGTGCGGCAACTCCATCGGCACCGACCGCCGCTTCCTCGCCCGCCACCTCCCCGCGATCGAGGACTATCTGCACTACCGCAGCGTCGACGTCTCGACCATCAAGGAGCTCGTGCGCCGCTGGTATCCGTCGCTCGACCGTCCGCGCAAGGCCGGCAACCACCGCGCACTCGACGACGTGCGCGCCAGCATCGACGAGCTGCGCTTCTACCGCGGCACGGTGTTCGCGTCAGCGGACGGCCACACGGCGTCCGCGCCACTCGACGCTGCCGCCGAGGGCGCGCAGCGCGACTGAGCGCACCACCATTGCGGTGAAGAACGCGAGGTGCAGCGGGTACAGCGCCGCACCGACCGGGCCGTAGCGCCCCGCGCGCCGCGACAGCACCAGCACCTGCACGGCGCTCGGCAGCCACAGCCAGGGTGACACGAACAGCCCGCCACCAAGCGACGCGCACCACGCCACCGCCAGCACCGTGACAAGCGGATCGGTGCGACCCAATCCCGCG
>JBIIHV010000024.1:0-11639 GCA_044235415.1 Ilumatobacteraceae bacterium
TCGCGGCGGCCGTGCTCGCGGCGACGGGATCGCGGTCGACGGTGCGGCACGGCGAGCCCCGCCCGGGCGACCTGCCCCGGCTGCTCGCCGGCACGTCGCGCCTGCGCCAGGTGATGCCCGACTTCGCACTGCCGACGACGCTCGAGGAGGGGATTGCGGCGACGATCGGGTGGTTCCGCGGGTTCGACGCCGAGGCGCTGCTCGAGCGCGAGGTGTCGCGGACCTGGGAGTGAGCGCGGCCTAGCGCGCCGACACGGTCGCCCAGGGCGACCACGTCAGCGGGTTCGCCGCGGTGACCGACTGGTCGACGACGACCGAGGTCGCCTCGCCCAGCAGCATCCAGTGCGTTCCGAGGCGCACGCGGTCGACGAGCCGGCACGAGAAGTGCACGGGGAATCCGAGCAGCCGCGGGCTGCCGTCCTCGTCGTCGGCGGCGAATCCGCTGTGCGCGAGCTTGTCGGGGTCGTCGCGCAGCGACACGTTGCCCGAATACGTGATGCCCGCGACGACGGCGTCGGAGAGGAACGGCACCGAGCAGCCGAAGCGCCCGGTCTCGAGGATGGCGTCGAGCGAGTGCCGCGGTGCGTACCGGTCGTTGATCGCCGCGTACGAGATGCACGGGGCGACGACCAGCGGGTCGCGGCTCAGGATGGTGGTCGATCCGCACGGCATGACGTTGCGCCGGCCGTCCCGGTCGGTCGACGTGACCATGCCCACCGACGACGGAAAGAAGCAGGGCCAGCGCGCGCGGTCGTTGTCGACCTCCACCTGGTCCGCCGCGCTGCGGGGCAGGATCTTCACCCGCCGGCCGCCGACGAGTTCGTCCGCCTCGAACGAGGCCGTCGCGGCCGAGGGGTAGCGGTACCTCGCGGTGTACGACTTCACGTAGCCGCCCTGCGGCACCGACGCCGTCGACGCGCCCGCGAGCACCCCGTCGTTCCAGTCGGGGAGGCTCTGCCAGTTGATGGTCGACCCGCCGTCGGCGATGTCGCGCCGCAACTGGATGGCGGTGATCTCGAACAGCATCACGCGGTGCGAGCCCACGTCGACCCAGGGCGACGCGTTGACGGGGCTGCCGTCGAAGTCGGTGTCCGGCCGCACCGCGGCACCCTCGTACACGAGGAAGGCGTCGTCGAAGACCGGCGACGCGACGGTCGCCCCGGGGGAGGTGGCGAGCCCCGCAACCGCCAGCCGTTCCGTGGCGCGTGCGTCGGGGATGTCGGCGACGGCGCGCAGCACGCGCTCCAACGCGGTTCCCGGTTCGAGGAACTGCACGGCGACTTCGCCGGACTGGGCCATCGCCCTGATCGCGTTGGTGCGGGCGTAGTGGCGGTCCGACAGGTCGGTGCGGCACAGCGAGAGCGCGACGACGTACGGGAAGCGGTTGACGATCGACGCCCCGACGACCTTCTCCACCACCGGTCCATCGGGTCCGGTGGAGGTCACGATCGAGATCGCCGACGGGAAGAAGGCCGGCCACCTGCTGTCGGTGCGCAACTCCGCGGCGGACTCGGGCATCGTCCGGCGACGCGAACCGTCCGCGCGTGCCGACCATGCCGCCGATGCGAACACGGCGTCGTCGTCCGGCCAGCGGTAGCGGTCCGACACGGCGGGGATGTCCACGTGCATCACTAGGCTCTCCGCATCGGTGCGACGGTGGCGACGACGCGAGCGTAGTTGACGGTGTCCGCCCGCGAATCCCGCGAATCCCGGAGCGATGCGCCGCTCTCGACCGTCGTGCTGGCCACGTGGGTCGTGGCGTTCGCAGTGGTACTGGCGCGGAGCTGGTCGCGCATCGGCCGGCTCTCGTCGCTCGAGACGGGGCTGCTGCAGGAGGCGTGGTTCCGCCGGCCGATCCCCGACTCCGGCTTCATCCCCGACCGCTCGGGGTGGCGCGCACTCGTCAGCCCCTGGTCGGTGCTCGACCAGATCTCGGGCTACCGCGCGGTCGTCCCGCGCTCGGTGTCGATCGCCGTCAGCAGGACTGGCCTCGAGCAGTACGCGACGTGGATCGTGCCGGCAATGGCGGCGGTGTGGGCGCTGGCGGCTGCGGTCATCTGCGCCGTCGTGGCATCGGCGACCGGCCGCAGGGCGTCGGGCGCGGCGGCGGCGGCGGTGCTGGTGCTGGCGCCCGTCGCCAATCCGACGATCCTCGGCCAGGCGAACGCCTCGGGGCACCTCGTGCTCGTGCCGGCGGTCGTCGCCATCGTGCTGGGCACGGTGCCGCGACGGTGGTGGTCGCGCGCGCTCGTGCTCGTCGGCCTCGGCGCCGCCGCGCTGAGCAGCGCGATGGGCGTGCTGCTCGTGGCGGTCGCCGTGGCGCGGCTCGCCGTCGAGCGCCGCCGTCCGGACCGTGCGGAGTCGTTCGTGCTCGCGGTGCTGGGCTCGGCCGCCGCGGTACAGGTGTACACGTACCTCGTCCAGCGCTCGGGGGGCAGGCGCATCGACGAGTGGTCGATCGGATCGCTGCTGCGCGAGGTGTCGTACCTCGGGTATGCGCTGGCGCCTCGGCCGGTGCAGGGCGCGATGTACGACCCGGCCCCCGTCCGCGACTGGCTGGTCATCGGCGGCACCGTCGCCGCGGTCGTCGCCGCGCTCGCGGTGCTGCGCCGCGGATCGTCGCTCGACGGCTCCGGAACCGGTGCGTGGCGGAGGCCCGCGCTCCTCGCGGCGTCCGGCGCGGCGTTCATGTCGGTGAGCACCGCGCTGAACGGCAACCTCAACATCCACTACGTGCTGATGCCGTCCGTGGCCATCTGGGTCGCGGTGGTGGTGCTGGTCTCCCCGTGGATCGGTGCGCCACGGCCGTGGCGCGCGCCCGCGCTCGCGGTCGTCGCGGCGGCGTTCCTCGTCCCTGCGGCGCAGTCGCTCGACGCGGGCGGGGGGCGCGGCATGTTCCTCGTCAACGAGGATCCGCGCATCTCCGACCTGCTGGACGGGGCCCGGTCGGAGTGCACCGGGAAGGACCCGTCGACGATGGTCGAGGTACTCGGCTACCTCGGTGCGGAGTGCGGTGAGTTGCCCCTGGGCAGGTCGGCCGACACGCCGTAGCCGCGCGCGACGAGTTCGTCGCACAACGCCGTCGAGTGGCCGATCCCGCGCGTCTCGAGCACCAGCTGCACGATCGTCTCGCGGGCGTGCAGCTCGACGCCGTCTCGGTGGTGCTGCACCTCGATCACGTTTGCGCCGAACGCGCCGCACACCTGCAGCACGCCGGCCAGCGCACCGGGTCGGTCGGGGATGCGCACGACGATGACGAGGCGTCGACCGGCCCCGGTCTCGTGCCGCCGGATCAGGTTGGGCAGCAGACCGACGTCGAGGTTGCCGCCCGAGAGCACGATGCAGGTGCGGCCGCGCACGGCCGGCGCAACCACTCCGGTCATCAGCGCGGCGACGCCCACCGCGCCGCCTCCCTCGACGACCATCTTTCCGCGCTCGATCAGCAGCACCATCGCATCGGCGATCGCGTCCTCGCCCACGACGACCACGTCGTCGACGAGCCGATCAATGATCGGCGCCGTCACGGCGCCGGGTCGCTTCACGGCGATCCCGTCGGCGAGCGTCGCGACGGGTCCGTCCGGCACGGGTCCGCCGGCGTACGGGGCGCAGGCCGACGCCTGCACCGCGACGATCCGCGCCGACGGCGCGCGCTCGCGCACCGCGATGGCGAGGCCGGCGGTCAATCCGCCGCCGCCCAGCGGCACGACGACGAGCGACAGGTCCTCGACGTCCTCGACGACCTCGAGGCCGAGCGTGCCCTGCCCGGCGACGGTGCGTTCGGCGTCGTAGGGGTGGCAGAAGACCATGCCCTCCGATGCGGCGCGCGCCTGCGCCTGGGCCACGGCGGAGTCGACGCTGTCGCCCCCCTCGACCACGGTCGCGCCGTACCGGCGGCACGACTCGACCTTCGACAACGATGCGCCGGCTGGCACGTGGATCTCGCACGGCACGCCGTGGACGCGCGCGGCGAGCGCGAGCCCCTGTGCGTGGTTGCCGGCGCTGCCCGCGACGACGCCGTGCCGCGCCGACTCGCCGAGTTGCGCGAGCACGTTCATCGCCCCGCGGATCTTGAACGAACCCGTCCGTTGCAGGTTCTCGGCCTTCAGGACGACGTCCCCGCCGTACGACTCGGACAGGTGCGCCGACGGCACGTTCGGCGTGTGCAGCGCGACGCCACCGAGGTTCGCGCGCGCGGCGACGATGTCGGCGAGCGTCACCGCCACGGCGCCGCCCCCGTCGCGCAGGTGCGCGGTCGCTCATCGAGGCTGCCCACGGCGGTGCCTAGGGTACCGTGACCCCGTGCGCGCACTCGTCGTCGGCAATGCGGGCGACGCCGATCCGGGCCTCGTCGGCGAGCGCCTCGAGCAGTACGGCTTCGCGCTCTCGTCGGTCGCGCGCGAGGAACCCGGCCAGTGGCCGTCACTCGTCGGCGCCGACCTCGTGCTGTTGCTCGGTTCCGACTGGTCGGTGTACTGGGACGGCGTGGCGAGGCAGGTCCGCGCCGAACAGGAGCTGGTGCGCGAGTCGCACCGCCGTGGGGTGCCGGTGCTCGGCATCTGCTTTGGGGCGCAGTTGATGGCGTCCGCGCTCGGCGGAGCGGTGTCGCGCGCGCCGCGCGCGGAGATCGGCTGGTGCGACGTGCTGGCTCCACCTGCGCACACGGTGGTCGGCGGCCGGTGGATGCAGTGGCACCACGATGCGTTCTCCGTGCCGCCCGGTGCGGACGTGCTCGCGCTGAGCGACGCGGGGCCGCAGGCCATGCGCATGCACCGGTGCCTCGGCGTGCAGTACCACCCCGAGGCGAACGAGGCGATCGTGACGCGCTGGCTCTCGGGGGAGGGTGCGGTCGAGCTCGCCGTCAACGGGCTCGCGCCGGCAGACCTCATGGAGCAGACGCGGACCGCGATGCCCGCGGCGACCGAGGCGAGTCGGATGCTCGTCGAATGGTTCGTCGACGTCGTGGCGACGGGGCCCGCTGCACCCGCACCGCGCCGTAACTTGTTCACAAGGTAGATCTCGCGCGGGGGTTTCGGGTCGTTGCGGGGCCAAGTAGTAGGTTCTCCGCCGGTGTCTGAGTTCCTCCGCTCGTTTCTGACCGTCGCATGGTTCGGCCTCGCGGCCGTGCTGGTCGCCGGACTCCTCCTGTGGGTCGCCTCGGTGGTGCGTCCGGTCCGTCCGTCCGGAGAGAAGCTGCTCACCTACGAGAGCGGCGTCGATCCCGTGGGCGAGGGGTGGTCGCAGAGCCACGTCCGCTACTACATCTTCGCCCTGCTCTTCGTCGTGTTCGACGTGGAGGCCGTCTTCATCTTCCCGTGGGCGACCCGGCTCGAGGTCTACGGACTCTTCGGGCTCGTCGAGATGGGTGTGTTCGTCTTCGTGCTGCTGCTCGGGCTGGTGTACGCCTGGCGCAAGCGCGTCCTGAGGTGGGTGTAGTCCGATGGGCCTCGTTGACCGCGGGAGGATGCCCCGCCCCCTCGCCTCGCTGTTCAACCTCGGGCGGTCCTACAGCCTGTGGGTGTACCAGTGGGGACTTGCCTGCTGCGCCATCGAGATGGGTGCTGCGTTCGGCTCCCCCCGCTACGACGTGATGCGCCTCGGCGTCATCCCGCTGCCGGCCAGCCCCCGCCAGGCCGATCTCGTCGTCATCTCCGGCACGGTCACCGACAAGATGGCTCCGGCGATCCGCCGTCTCTACGAGCAGATGCCCGACCCGAAGTACGTCATCTCGATGGGCAGCTGCGCGAACTGCGGCGGCCCATATTGGGACAGCTACTCCGTCACGAAGGGCGTCGACCAGATCATTCCGGTCGACGTCTACGTGCCGGGGTGCCCGCCGCGCCCCGAGGCGCTGCTCGAGGGAGTGGTGCTGCTGCAGCAGCGCATCCGCAACGAGGACATGGGCGCGCGCTGGCGCGGCGAGGGAACGGTCTCGATGGACGCCTCCGCAGAGGCCGAGCGACGTGGGGCTCCGGTTGTCGTCCCCCGCTGAGCCGTCCGTCGACGCGGCGCGCGACGCCATGGTCGCCGAGGTGCGCGCGGCGCTGGGCGCCGCCGTGCTCGACTCGCTCGTCAAGCCCGGCGACGACGCGTGGATCCGCGTGTCTACCGTCGCGTGGCGCCAGTCGCTGCAGTCGTTGCGCACGGTGCTCGGCTTCCACTACTTCTGCTTCCTCTCGGCGATCGACTGGATGCCGTCGCCCTTCGGCCGCGGCGAGGACGATCCCACGCAGCCGGCGCCCGAGCGCGACACGACGATCCGTCCGGGCTACTGCGGCGGCGACACCCGCATGCAGGTGTTCGCCCGCGTCGTCAACCCCGTCACCCACGCTGCGATCACGGTGAAGGCCGACGTGCCGGACGACACGATGACGGTCGAATCCGTCGCCGACGTCTACGAGGGTGCCAACTGGCACGAGCGCGAGGCGCACGAGATGTTCGGCATCTCGTTCGCCGGCCACCCCGACCTCCGCAACATGTACCTGCCGTCCGACTTCGAGGGCCATCCGCTGCGCAAGGACTTCCCGCTGCTCGCCCGCATGGTCAAGCCGTGGCCGGGCATCGTCGACGTCGAGCCGCTCCCCGGCGGCGAGGGAGGGGACGAGTCGTGACCGCCCTCGACGATGCCGTCCTCGGCGACCGCCAGCGCCTCTCGTACATCGCGTCGCAGGCTGCCGACGCGCGCCTCAACGTCGAGCTCGAGACGGAGGGCATGACCCTCAACATCGGGCCCCAGCACCCCGCCACGCACGGCACGCTGCGCATCATTGCCCGCCTCGACGGCGAGCAGGTCGTGTGGGCGGAGCCGTCGTGCGGCTACATGCACCGCGGCTACGAGAAGCTCACCGAGGTCCGCACGTACCCGCAGGTGACGACGCTCGTCAACCGCATCGACTGGCTCGGCAGCTTCGCCAACGAGGTGCCGTTCATCCTCGCCGCAGAGAAGCTCATGGGCATCGAGGCGCCGCCCCGCGCCCAGTGGATCCGCACGATCCTCTTCGAGTTGTCGCGGGTGGCGAACGTCTCGCTGTTCCTCGGCGACCTCGGCGTGCAGCTGGGTGCCATCACGCCGGTGTTCCTCGCGTTCCGCGACCGCGAGTACGTGCTGAACCTGATCGAGTCGGCGACGGGCGGCCGCTTCCACCCGAACTTCGACCGCATCGGCGGCCTCAAGGACGACCTGCCGGCGGGCTGGATCGCAGAGACCAAGCAGGTGATGCGCAAGATGCGGAACTTCTGCGACGAGATCGAGTCGCTGCTGTTCGGCAACGAGATCTTCCAGTCGCGCACGCGCGGCATCGGCGTGATCCCCCGCGACGTGGCGATGCAGTACGGGCTGTCGGGCGCGAACCTCCGCGCGAGCGGCGTCGACTGGGACCTCCGCCGCGACCAGGACTCTCCGATGGCGTGGAACAAGGTGTCGTGGAAGGTGCACACGCACCCGGACGGCGACAGCTTCGCCCGGTGCTGGGTGCGGCTGCAGGAGACGCGCGAGGCCACGCTGATCGTCGACCAGCTGCTGGACGGCATCCCGAGCGGCCCGGTCATGGCGAAGGTGCCGAAGATCATCAAGGTGCCCGAGGGCGAGGCGTGGGTGTCCACCGAGAACCCGCTCGGCGAGATGGGCTACTACGTCGTGTCGCGCGGCGACATCGGCCCCTTCCGCGTGAAGATCCGGTCGGCGAGCTTCAACAACATCTCGATCGTCCCGTGGGCGCTGCGCGGCGTCTACGTGCCGGACATCATCACGATCCTCGCGTCGCTCTACTTCATCCTCGGGGACATCGACCGGTGAGCGCGCTGGCCATCGAGATCCCGTACTGGGGGCAGTCGCTGCTGAGGGTGCTCGGCGGCCTGGTCGCGGTGCTGCTCCCCGCGGGAACGATCGTCTACGTGTTCCTCTTCAAGATGATGTCCTTCATGCAGAGCCGGCTCGGTCCCATGGAGGCGGGCCCGTACGGCTCGCTCCAGCTGGTGGCCGAGGTCGGCAAGTGGCTGCAGAAGGAGGACATCGTCCCCACGAACGCCGACCGGCGCATCTTCCGGATGGCGCCGATCGTCGTGCTCGTCAGCACGTTCCTGCTCGTGGCGGTCGTGCCGTTCGGCCCCGACGCGTGGTTCACCGACTTCGAGACGGGCGTCTTCTACGCGCTCGCGGTCTCGTCGGTGTCGGTGCTCGGCATCCTGATGGCGGGCTGGGCGAGCGCCAACAAGTACTCCCTGCTCGGCGGCCTGCGCGCCGCCGGCCAGCTCATCGCCTACGAGCTGCCGATGGTGCTCGCGGTGGTGGGCGTCGTCATCCAGGCCGGCACGATGAACCTGCAGCAGATCGTCGTCGCGCAGAACGCGGGTGCGATCTTCGGCTTCGACGGGCTCGGCAATCCGTACGTGCTCACCCAGTTCGTCGGTTTCCTCGTGTTCATGGTGGCCATGCAGGCCGAGCTGTCGCAGGCGCCGTTCGACATGCCCATCGCCGAGTCCGAGCTGGTGTCGGGCTACATGACCGAGTACTCGGGCTTCCGCTTCCTCATCTTCTTCATCGGCGAGTTCGCCACGGCCGGCGTGTTCGCCATGATCGCCTCGACGCTGTTCCTCGGTGGCTGGGGCCTTCCGTTCGCCTGGTTCGGCTGGGATTCGGTCGACTCGGTCGCCAACTGGATGAACGTCGCCGGCCCGGTGATCGTCCTGACGAAGATGATGGCGGTCACCTTCCTCGTGATGTGGGTGCGGTTCTCGTCACCCCGCCTCCGCGAGGACCAGCTGCAGCGGTTCGCGTGGAAGGTCCTCATCCCCCTGTCCCTGGCCAACATCATGGTCACGGCCGTCTTCAAGGTGGTGGCGTAGTGGCGATCGTCCCCGGCCTCGTGAAGGGTCTCGGCGTCACGCTGTCGACCCTCGTCCGCACGGTCACGAAGGGCTCCAACACCGTGCAGTACCCGCACGAGAAGGAGGCCCCGCCGGTGCGCGCGCGGGGCGTCATCGCCCTGCACCAGGACAACTGCACCTCGTGCATGCTGTGCTCGCGTTCGTGCCCGGACTGGTGCATCTACATCGAGGCGCACAAGGAGCTCGCGCCGCCGCGCCGTGAGGGCGGCAAGCCGCGGCAGGTGAACAAGCTCGACCGGTTCGACATCGACTACGCGCTGTGCATGTACTGCGGCATCTGCGTCGAGGTGTGCCCGTTCGACGCGCTGTTCTGGTCGCCCGAGTACGAGTACTCGGAGCCGCGCATCTCCGACCTGCTGCACGACAAGACGAAGCTCAGCGAGTGGATGGAGACCGTCCCCGAGGCGCCGGCGCTCGAGGCCGGCGCGGAGAAGAAGAAGTAGGCCGATGGTCGCACAGAACGTCGGATTCGCCGTCATCGCCCTGGTGATGCTCGTCGGAGCCCTGCGGGTGGTCACCTCGCGCAACGTCGTGCACGCCGCCCTCTGGCTGGTGGTGGTGCTGTCCGGTGCGGCCGCGCAGTACGTGCTGCTGGCCGCGGAGTTCGTCGCGGTCACGCAGGTGCTCGTCTACGTCGGCGCGGTGATGGTCCTGATCCTCTTCGGCACGATGCTCACCCGGTCGCGGATCGGCGCCGAGGGCGGCCTCAACAACCCGCGCTGGTGGCTGGGCATCCCGGTCGCGGGCCTGCTGATGGCGGCGATGTCGATTGCGCTCGTCGGTGGCATCGGCGGGGAGAAGATGCCGGCAGACGCCGAGCCGGTGCCGACGGCCGTGGTGTCCGACCAGATCTTCGGCCCGTACCTGCTGCCGTTTTGGGCGCTGTCGTTCGTGCTGCTCGCCGCGGTGGTGGGGGCGATCGTGCTGGCGAGGAAGGACTGACCGTGCTCGTCAACCAGTTCCTCCTGCTCGCCGCCGCGCTGTTCTGCATCGGCGTCTACGGCGTGGTGGCGCGCCGGAACGCGGTGCTCGTCCTCATGTCGATCGAGCTCATCCTCAACGCGGTGAACATCAACCTCATCGCGTTCGCGATGCGCAACGGCTCCGCTGACGGCCACACCTTCGCGCTCTACGTGATCGCCGTCGCCGCGGCGGAGGTGGGCGTCGGACTCGCGCTGGTGCTCCTCATCTACCGCAACCGCCGCACGATCGCGCTCGACGATCTCTCGGAGATGAAGGGATGAGCGTGCTCGCCGCATCGGAGACCGCGAACCTGCTCGAGTCGGGCTGGTTCCTCGAGCATGCGTGGTTGGCCCCGGTGGTGCCGGCCGTGGGCTTCGCGCTGATCATCCTGCTCGGCCGCAGGATGCCGAGGAAGGGAAGCGAGATCGGCATCCTCTCGATGCTCGCGAGCCTGGTGCTCGCCGGCGGTGCGGCGTGGCAGTGGATCGCGCGGGTCGGATCGGCCGCCGAGGGACAATTCGTCGAGCCGGTCGTGCGGACCTGGGACTGGTGGCAGATCGGCGGCACGTCGCTGACCATCGGGCAGCACGTCGACGGCCTGACGGTGCTGGTGCTGGTCGTGGTGGCCTTCATCAGCACCCTCGTGCAGGTCTATTCGGTCGAGTACCTGCGCGGCGACCGCCGGTACACGCACTTCTTCGCCGCACTGACCCTGTTCTCCGCGGGAATGATGGCGATGGTCGTGGCGGAGGACATGATCCTCTTCCTCCTCGGCTGGGAGATCATGGGTCTCTGCAGCTTCATGCTGATCGGCCACTGGTGGGAGGACGGCGCGAACTCCCGCGCCGCGCTGAAGGCGTTCTTCACGGTGCGCACCGGCGACATGGGACTGCTGGTGGGCATTGCCGCCCTGTACTTCGCGGCGAACGACTGGACGACCGAGCACCTCGGCGTGTCGGGCTTCTCGATCCGTGGGCTCTCGGCGTGGGCGCTGTCGGGGGAACCCGACGCCACGGTGATCCTCGTCGCCTCGGTGGCGCTGTTCATCGCGGCGATCGGCAAGAGCGGCCAGTTCCCGCTGCACACCTGGCTGCCCGACGCCATGGCCGGCCCGACCCCCGTCAGCTCGCTGCTGCACTCGTCGACGATGGTCGTCGCGGGCGTCTTCCTCGTGGCGCGCCTCTACCCGGTCTTCTTCACCGGCTTCGACATCCTCGGCGAGGGCGGCAACCTCATCATGGTGATCGGTGCGGTGACGATCGTGATCGCCGCGCTGCTCGCGTTCGTGCAGGACGACATCAAGAAGGTGCTTGCGTACTCGACGGTCAGCCAGCTGGGCTACATGATGCTCGGTCTCGGCGCGGGGGCGTGGCTGCCGGCGGTCTTCCACATCTTCACCCACGCCTTCTTCAAGGCCTGCCTGTTCCTCGGCGCGGGCTCCATCAGCCACAGCGCCTCTCACCACTCGTTCGACATGAAGCGCGACATGGGCGGCCTGCGCAGGGCCATGCCGGTGACGTTCGCCACCTGGACGGTGTCGACGCTCGCGCTCTGCGGGGTGTTCCCGTTCTCGGGCTTCTTCTCGAAGGACGAGATCATCGACAACGTGGGCAACAACGGCTACCAGGCGTTCATGGTGGTGGGCCTCGTCGGCGCGTTCCTGACTGCGGCGTACATGACGCGCGCCACGTACCTGACCTTCTTCGGATCGCCACGCGGAGCGTCGGCGGGCGAGGGCAGCCACGGTGCCCACGACGACCACGGCCACGATGACCACGACTCGCATGCCGGCC
>JBIIHV010000194.1:0-3552 GCA_044235415.1 Ilumatobacteraceae bacterium
AGCGTCGACGACATCGTGTGCTCCCCTCGGATTGCCTCCGTGCCGGCTCGCGACGCTACCAGTGGACGCACCGCACGGCGGGCTCGTGGCGGTGCGCCGACCGCGCCACGGCTGCTCCGTAGGATCGTCGTGGTGGCGCCAGACCGAATCCTCGTCGTTGCGTCCGTCGAGCGCACGGGCAGCACGCTGCTGTGCTCGGTGCTCCGGGCCACCGGCGTCGCGGGCAACCCCATCGAGTACGCGAACATCCACACGCGCAACTTCGTGCGCCTCGCCGACGAGCTGGGCGCGCCGCGGCTCCGTGCCGGACGGCGCACCATCGGCCGCGTACGCCGCGCGGTCGGCCGCTATCCGTGGCGCGACGTGTCGTGGTTCGAGGACGGGTCGTTCGCGGACTACCTGATGGCAGTCGCCGAGGCGAGGGCCACGCCCAACGGCGTGTTCGGCATGAAGGTGCACTGGAACCAGTACCGGCAGCACCTGCTCGACCTCGGACTCGACGCGGGATCGTGGGGCGCGCCGGTCTCGTGGGTCCGGCTGACCCGGCGCAACGAGGTCGCACAGGCCGTGTCGTTCGTGCGGGCGTCCCAGACGCGGTCGTGGAACAGCAACATGGCGGTGCGCGCCGGCGCCTCCTACGACGCGGATGCGATCGAGGCTGCGCTCGGGCGCATCGCCGACGAGAACGCGAGCTGGGACCGGTACCTCGACGGCATCGGCGCCGAGCCGCTGCACGCGACGTTCGAGGACCTCATTGGCGACCTCGACGGGACCGTGCGCCGGATCCTGGCCACCGTCTCCGCGGAGGTCGCAGCCATCCCGGCACCGACGACCGAGAAGCAGTCGGGCTCGACCAGCCGCGAGTGGATCGAGCGGTTCCTCGCCGAGCGCCCGCAGCACCGCCACCGCGACGGGGGATGAGCGGTGGCGCCGGTGCGCCCTCCTGCGACACTGGGGACATGAACCCCGTCTCGGAGATCTTCGATCCGTCCGCCTGGCGCGAGGTCGCCGGGTTCGCCTTCGAGGACATCACCTACCACCGCAGCACCGAGCACGGGACGGTCCGCGTCGCGTTCAACCGGCCGGAGGTGCGCAACGCCTTCCGGCCCCGCACGGTCGACGAGCTGTACACCGCACTCGACCACGCACGGCAGACGAGCGACGTCGGGTGCGTACTGCTGACTGGCAACGGACCGTCACCCAAGGACGGAGGCTGGGCATTCTGCAGCGGCGGCGACCAGCGCATCCGCGGGCGCGACGGGTACAAGTACGCGAGCGGCGACGACCCATCGACGATCGACGCGGGCCGCGCGGGGCGCCTGCACATCCTCGAGGTGCAGCGGCTCATCCGCTTCATGCCGAAGGTCGTCATCTGCGTCGTGCCCGGTTGGGCCGCAGGCGGTGGCCACAGCCTGCACGTCGTGTCCGACCTGACCATCGCCAGCCTCGAGCACGCGCGCTTCAAGCAGACCGACGCCGACGTCGCCAGCTTCGACGGCGGCTACGGCTCGGCCTACCTCGCACGGCAGGTGGGCCAGAAGTTCGCGCGCGAGATCTTCTTCCTTGGCCGCGAGTACTCGGCGGAGGACGCGCACCGGATGGGCATGGTCAACGCCGTCGTGCCGCACGCCGACCTCGAGCGCACCGCGCTCGAGTGGGCGCGCGAGGTGAACGGCAAGAGCCCGATGGCGCAGCGGATGCTCAAGTTCGCATTCAACCTCGTCGACGACGGGCTCGTCGGCCAGCAGCTGTTCGCGGGCGAGGCGACACGGCTCGCGTACATGACCGACGAGGCCGCCGAGGGGCGCGACTCGTTCCTCGAGAAGCGGCCGGCCGAGTGGAACGCCTTCCCCTGGCTGTACTGAGTGGCTGAGCGCGCGGCCGGCGCGGACGACCCGCGCCTCGCGCCGCTGCGAATGCGCGAGCGCCAGCTGACCACGATCGCCGACCGCCGCTCGGACGCCGCCGCGGGACGCTTCGTCGCGGAGGGCGACCTCGTGGTCGCGCGCGCCGTCGCGGCGGGGTGCGGACCGGAACTGCTGCTGTGCAGCGAGACCGAGGCCGCCCGGCTGGAGCCGCTCGTCGCGGGGTCCGGATGCACGGTGCTCGTCGCCGACGAGGACGTGCGGCGCGAGGCCACCGGACTCGGCGTCGCGCTCGGCGCGATCGGCGTGTTCCGCAGACCCGCGACGCGCACGGCACCGGACGTGCTCGCGACGGCCCGTCGCATCGTCGTACTCGACCGCGTCGACAACCCCGGCAACGTCGGTGCGATCGTGCGCACCGCAGTGGCGCTCGGCTGGGACGCACTGCTGCTGGAACGCACCAGCGCCGACCCGCTCGCGCGGCGCGCCCTGCGCACGAGCATGGGCGCCGCACTGTCCCTGCCGTGGGCGCGGACAGACGACCTCGCCGGCACCGTGGCGCGCCTCGTGCACGAAGGAGTCGATGTCGTGGCGCTCGATCCCGACGGGTCGGCCGACGCATCGTCGGTGCCGCCGTCCGCGCGACGCGCCGTCGTCCTCGGCGCCGAACGCGAGGGCGTCGATCCCGCCGTGGCCGCAGCGTGCCCGACGGTCGCCCGGATCCCGATGGCAGCCGGCACCGACTCGCTGAACGTTGCGGCGGCAGCCGCCGTCGCCTGCTGGCTGCTGCGCTGATTCAACCCGCGCGGTTGACCATGTGCTCCGCGGCGCGCACGAAGTAGTCCGCCATCTCGTCGCGCAGCTCCGGCGCCGTGCCCCGCTCGGCCACCGTGGCGTCGAGCGCCGCGAGCATGTGCAGCAGCCACCGGTCGCGCTCGAGTCCGCCGATCGCAAACGGCGCGTGACGCATGCGCAGCCGCGGATGGCCGCGCTCCTCGCTGTAGGCGCCGCTGCCGCCCCAGTACTGGACGAGGAACATCGACAGCCTCCGACTCGCCGCCGCGAGGTCGTCCCGTTCGGGATACAGCGGCAGCAGCACCTCGTCTCCCGCGACGCCGTCGTAGAAGCGCTCCACCAGCCGCTCGAAGAACGCGTCCCCGCCGACCGCCTCGTGCAGCGCCACGCCCCCCGTCACTGGAAGTCCGGATCGTCCATCCAGGGAAGGACGTCGGGCAGCCCGTCGCTGACGCGGTCGACGAAGCGCGGCGGACGCTTCTCGAGGAAGCTCGTCACGCCCTCCGCTGCGTCGGCAGACCTGCCGCGGACCTGCATCCCGCGCGAATCGGCGCGGTGCGCCTCCATCGGGTGGGCTGCTCCGAGCATCCGCCACAGCATCCTCCGTGCCAGCGCCACCGAGACCGGTGCGGCATTGTCCGCGATCTCGCGCGCCAGCGCGCGTGCGTCGTCGAGCAACCGGTCGGGTGCGTGCAGGCTGCGCACGAGGCCACCATCCAGGGCCTCCTCTGCCCCGAACACCCGCCCCGTCGCGACCCACTCCTGCGCGCGCGAGATGCCGACGATCCGCGGGAGGAACCACGACGAGCAGGCCTCGGGCACGATGCCGCGGCGCACGAAGACGAAGCCCATCTTTGCGTCGGTGGATGCCATGCGCACGTCCATCGGCAGC
>JBIIHV010000195.1:0-3549 GCA_044235415.1 Ilumatobacteraceae bacterium
GGACGTGCGGATTCCGGCCGCTAGTCGGTGGTGAAGGTCCAGGAGTACGCGCGCACCTTCGACGTGCCGTCGGTGCGCCAGTAGCGCACGGTTGCCGTGTGCTCGCCCTGCACGAACTCCTCGATGGGTGCGCCATCCTGCGGGAGGAAGCTGATCGTGAAGTTGCCGGGGTCGTAGACGGCGGTAGGTGGAAGCTCGACCTGCGCGCCGGGCTTCGGCTGTGCGCCCGAGCTCGTCAGTTCGTCGAGGCGCGTCACGGGCAGCTCGACGCCGTCGATGGTGAGCGATGCCTCCCATCCCTCTGCGAAGTCGACGATGACCTGCGACTGGCGCAGCACGCGCTGGCCGTCCCCGGGCGAGATGGCCTCGATGGCATCCGGCAGGTTCGACGCGTCGCGGCCCGTGAGTCCGGTGTCGAACCCGACGAGGATCATCCCGAGCCCTGCGGCGAGCCCGAGGGTGGCGAGCACCACCTGCCAGCGACCCGACACCGTTGCCATTCCCCCATTGTCGCCCAGACGGACCGTTCCGCGGCAGTCGTGAACGGAGCCCGCCGACTAGGTTGAAGGGGCCAATGGCCGACCGCTCCACCTTGCTCGGCGAGGTCGTGGCCGACCGGTACCGCCTCCGGGAATCCCTCGGGTCGGGCACGGGCGCGTCCGCCGTCTTCGAGGCGGACGACCTGCGCTCCGGCGGGACGGTGGTGCTGCGCCTCGCCCCGTTGTCGGCCGTCGCCGACCCCGCGTCGGGCTCCGGCGACCCCGACGATGCGATCGACCAGTGGAACACGGAGATGGCGGAGCTCGCCGACCTCCAGCACCCGTCGCTGGCCGCAATCTCGAACTACGGCGTCACGCTCATCGACGACGTGCCCATTACCTACACCGCGGTGCAGCACTTCGAGGGTGGCTCGTTGCGCGAGCTGCTCGACCGCGGCCGCCGGCTCACGCCGTCGCAGGCGCTGCTCGTCGGCCTCGACGCCTGCCGCGCGCTGCACTTCCTCCACGGCAGGGGCGTCGTCCACGGCGACGTGCGCCCGGCCAACCTCTTCCTCGGGCCCGACCAGCGCGTGCGGCTCGCCGGCCTCGTGGCCGGTCCGGTTCCGGGTGCGTCACGCATGGGCATCGAGCGCGCCACGTATGCGGCGCCGGAGGTGGCGCTGGGGGAGCAGCCGTCGCCGAACGGCGACGTGTACTCGCTCGCCATGACGCTGCTCGAGCTGATCACCGGCGATGCGCCGTTCCGCGGCGAGAACGCCGCGATCACGCTGTCGTCCCGCGTGGGCAAGTTGCTGCCGGTGTCCGCCGACCTCGGGCCCATCGCCCCGTTGCTCGAGCGCGCGGGACGCCCCGTGGCCGACGAGCGCTACACCGCACTCGAGTTCGGCCGCGCGCTCGCCGAGACGGCGCGGAGGATGCCGGCGCCGCAGCCGATCGAGACGCTCGTCGCCGAGTCGTTCCAGGACGTCCTCGCGCGCAAGGAGGCGGCGCGGCGCGGCGATGAGGCTGCCCGTTCGACGGGGCGCATCCCGCGCACCGCCGACGTGCCCCTTGACGCCGCGGCGCCTCCCGCGACGCAACCCGTGCCGGTCGCTCCCGCGACGCAACCCGTGCCGGTCGTGCCGCCGACGCAGCCGCTCGCGATCGTCCCCGAGCCGGGCGATGCGCTACCGACGGCTCCACAGCCGATCGTCGCAGTATCCGAGCCGGACGTGCCGGAGCAGCGCCCCGTCTTTGCGCCCGTCGAGTCGGGCGAAGGAGCGGGCGGACTCGTGATCGTGCGTTCCGACGAGCCGATCATCGTCGCGCCGCCGCGCGAGGTGGCGCGCCACCGCCGCCTGCTCGCGGTGCTCGGCGTCGCGGCGCTGTGCGTCGCGGGATTCGTCGCGTTCCGGGTGTTCGTCAAGCCGTCGTACGTGATCCCCAACGTGGCGGGGCTCACCGAGGGGGAGGCGCGCAACCAACTCGCGCCGTTCGGGTGGGAGATCCTCATGCGAGCCGAGCGCAGCGACACCGCGCCGTCGGGCACCGTCATCGCCACGGATCCAGCCATCGGAGAGCGCTACAAGCAGGGCAGTCCGCTCGTCATCATCGTCTCGGAGGGTCCGTCGCTCGCGGTGCTGCCCGATGTGTCGGGCAAGTCGGTCGAAGAGGCGATGGCGCTGCTTGCCGACCTCGGACTCGTGCCGTCGCAGACGACCGCAGAGAGCGAGGACGTCCCCGCGGGCCAGGCCGTCGCGTGGGTGGTCCCCGAGCAGCCGGGCCTCAAGCCCGGCGACGAAGTGCTGCGCGGCACCGCGGTCCAGGTGCTCGTGTCGAGCGGGCCGGCCCAGCGCGAGGTGCCGTCCATCATCGGCCTCACCGTCGAGGAGGCGACCGCGCTGCTCGCCGAGCTCAAGCTGGTCCTCGTCGAGACCGATCCCGCCAAGAGCAACGCAGCCGAGGAGGGCAAGATTGGCGCACAGTCGCCGGTGCCCGGCGAGCTCGTCGCGCGCGACTCGAGCATCGCGTATTCGATCTCCCTCGGCCCCGACCTCGTGAAGCTGCCGAACATCGTCGGCAACTCGTACAGCACCGTCGAGCGCCGCCTCGAGGAGGACGGCTTCGTCGTCGGCAAGGTGACGGGCAACAAGAACAGCCGCCTCAGGCGCGCGAAGATCGGCGAGTCCGAGGTGGACAACGGCGACATGGTCGCGCGCGGCGCGACCGTCGACCTCGAGTTCCCGTAGCCCCGGTGCGCGACCTGCACTCGGTCCCGAGGCGGTTGACGCTCGCCGTCCTGCTCGCCGGCGCGTTCACGGTGAGCTTCACCATCACGCTGCTGGTCGTGTCGCTGCCGCGCGTCGCGGCCGACCTCGGCAGCACGGTGTCGGTGATGAGCTGGACGATCATCGCGCCGATGCTGTCGTTCGGCGTCGTCGGCCCCGCCTTCGGCAAGGCCGGCGACCTGTGGGGACACAGGCGGATGTTCGTCGGGGGCCTCGTCCTCGCAGGGGTCTTCAGCGTCGCGAGCGGATTCGCGTGGAGCGCCGTCTCGCTCATCGCGCTGCGCACGCTCGCGGCCGCCGCGGGATCGGCGACCGGCCCCGCGGCGATGGCCTACATCAACCGCATGTTCGCGGGACACGAGCGGGTCCGTCCGCTCGGCTACTGGAGCTTCGTCACGGCCGGTGCGCCGGTGTTCGGCGTCGTCGCGGGCGCGCCGCTCGTGGAGGCGGTGGGCTGGCGCGCGATCTTCCTCGTGCAGGGGCCGCTGTGCGTGCTCGGCGCGGTGCTCGCGGCGCGGATGCTCGTGGACACCGAGCGCCAGCGCGACGTGCGCTTCGACGTCGCGGGCTCGGCGCTGCTCGGCACGGGCTCGGTGCTGGTGCTGGTCGCCATCAACCGGGGCAACTCCTGGGGGTGGGGCTCCCCGACGATCCTCGGCTGCGCCATCGGCGGCGCAGTCGCACTGTGGGCCTTCGTGCGCACCGAACGGCGCACCCCCGAGCCGCTCCTGCCGCTGCACTGGCTGCGCACGCGCAACGTGGCCGTGCCGCTCGCCATCAGC
>JBIIHV010000196.1:0-3547 GCA_044235415.1 Ilumatobacteraceae bacterium
GCGTCGCCGCCACGGTCCGAACCGCACGCCGATGCGAGCGCTCCACTGCCGAGCAGCGCGGTGCCGCCAAAGATGAGCGAGCGACGGGAGAGCACGCGACGATGCTACGAGGGGCGCCGGTCGTGGCTGGAGGCGTGCCTACGATGGAGCGATGGCCGCCGCACGGAAGTCCGCGAAGAAGTCCACCGCCTCGTCGTCGAGGAAGCCGGCTGCCGGCGCGAAGAAGCCCGCGAAGAAGGGGGCCGCTCCCGTCGGCCCGTACACCCCGGTGGTGCGCGCGGGCGACTGGGTGATCGTCTCCGGTCAGCTGGGCCTCGCGGACGGCGTGCTGGTGTCCGGTGGCGTCGCCGCGCAGACCAAGCAGGCGATCGTCAACCTCAAGGCGCACCTTGCCGGCGCGGGCCTCACGGTCGCCGACGTCAAGAAGACGATGTGCTTCCTCACCGACATGGACACGTTTGCCACCTTCAACGAGGCCTACGTCGCCGGCTTCGGCGACAGCCGTCCGGCCCGCAGCACCGTTGGTGTCGCCGCGCTGCCCATGGGCGGCGCGGTCGAGATCGAGGCGTGGGCCTTCAAGCCGGTACGGTGACCGACATGACCGGAGCCGTGATCCTCGTCATCGTGCTGCTCGCGTTCCCCGTGGTCATCGGGCTGTCGACGGCCGCGCTTGCCGCCCTGCTGGGCGAGTTGCTGCACCGCGACGGCCGCGCCCGTCACGCGGACAGCGAGCTGCTCGACCTCAACTCCTGAGCACCCCGGCCGACCTCCTCGTCCGTGGCGCCGACCTGGTCGCCACCATGGACGCGGCGCGCCGCGAGATCCGCGGCGGGTGGGTCGCCGTCACCGGCGGCTTCGTCAGCGGGGTCGGCACGCCTGGCACCGAACCGGCGGCGCTGCGAACGGTCGACGCGTCGGGCTGCCTCGTCACGCCGGGGCTGGTGAACACCCACCACCACCTGTACCAGAACCTCACGCGCGCGTACCCGCCGATGACGGGAGCGTCGCTCTTCGGGTGGCTCCAGGCGCTGTACCCCCTGTGGCGCGCGCTCGACGAGGAGTCCGCGCACGTCTCCGCGTGGGTCGGTCTCGCCGAGCTCGCGCTGTCGGGTTGCACCACCTCGACCGACCACCTCTACGTGCACCCCGCGGGGGCGGGCGACCTGTTGACCGCCGAGATCCTCGCGGCGCGCGACCTCGGCGTGCGCTTCCATCCGACGCGCGGATCGATGTCGCTGTCGCGCAAGGACGGCGGCCTGCCACCCGACGACGTGGTGCAGGACCACGACGAGATCCTTGCTGCGTCGAAGCAGGCCGTCGAGCGCCACCACGACCGGTCGCACGGCGCGATGGTGCGCATCGCGCTCGCGCCGTGCTCGCCGTTCAGCGTGACGAAGCGCCTGATGGCCGAGTCCGCCGCGCTGGCCGAGTCGCTCGACGTCCGTCTGCACACCCACTTCGCCGAGAACGCGGAGGACGACGACTTCTCCGTCGCGACGTTCGGCTGCCGTCCGACGGAGTACCTCGAGGACGTCGGCTGGTGCTCGCCGCGCACGTGGGTCGCGCACTGCGTCATGCCCGACGCGGAGGAGATCGTCCGGCTCGGCCGCGGCGGCGTGTGCGCGGCGCACTGCCCGAGCAGCAACATGATCCTGTCGTCGGGGATCGCCCCTGTCACGGCCCTCCGTGCGGCGGGCGTGCAGGTCGGGCTCGGCGTCGACGGCTCGTCGTCGGCCGACTCCGCGTCGCTGTGGCTGGAGGCGCGCCAGGCGATGCTGCTCGCGAAGTTGCGCGACGGCGCCGCGGCGGGCACCGCGCGCATGGCGCTCGAACTGGCGACGCGCGGCGGTGCGGCGTGCCTGGGGCGCGCCGGTGAGATCGGCGAGTTGAGCACCGGCGCAACGGGCGACCTCGCGGTGTGGTCGTTGGAGGGGCCCGCCTTCGCGGGGGCGATCGCCGATCCGGTGGAGGCGTGGCTGCGGTGCGGACCTGCCGCGCCGCGCCACACGGTCGTGCACGGGCGCTTCGTCGTCGAGGACGGCGCGGTCGTGTCGCCGCGGCTCGGCGAGATGCTCGCCCGGCACCGCGCGCTCGCGGCCCGCATGCAGGCCGGGGTCGCGCGGTGATCCGCGACCTCGCGGTCGCGTTCGGCACGATCTTCATCGCCGAGCTGCCGGACAAGACGATGGTGGCGACGCTCATGCTCGCCACCGCGATGCCGCGCCGGCTCGCGGTGTGGCTCGGGGTCTCGGCCGGCTACTTCGTGCACGTGGTGGTGGCGGTGGCGGCGGGGTCGCTGCTCGCCCGGCTGCCCGACGAGCCCGTTCGCGCCGTCGTCGCGGTGCTGTTCGTCGTCGGAGGCGTGGCGACATGGCGCGCGTCGACCGCCGACGAGGGGGACGGGGACGCGTCCCGCACGGCCGATTCGTGGCTTCGTACGTTCCTCGTCGCCGCGTCGGTGATCCTCGTCGCCGAGTTCGCCGACTTCACGCAGCTCGCGACGGCCGGCCTCGCCGCGTCGTCCGGATCCGCGCCCGCGGTGCTGGCGGGTGCGTTCCTCGCGCTGTCGTCCGTGGCCGGGCTGGCCGTGCTCGCCGGCGACCGCGTCGTGCGGATCGTGCCGTTGGCGACGGTGCGGCGCGTGGCGGCCGTGGTGTTCCTGACGATCGGCGCGCTCGCGGCGCTCTCGCTCGTCGCCGCCTGAACTAGTTCGACCAGCGCGACTGGCCGAAGCGGTAGCCGACGCTGCGAACGGTCTGGATGAGGTTCGCGTGCTCCTCGCCGAGCTTGGCGCGCAGGCGGCGGATGTGCACGTCGACCGTCCTCGCCCCGCCGAAGTACTCGTAGCCCCACACCGCGGACAGGATGGTCTCGCGCGAGAACACGCGCCCCGGGTTCTGCGCGAGGTACTTGAGCAGCTCGTACTCCATGTAGGTGAGGTCGAGCGGGCGGCCGCCGAGCGACGCCTGGTACGTCGACGGGTTGAGTGCGAGCGGTCCGTACTCGACGAGTCCCTCGGCGTCCGGACCCATCTGGCGCCAGAACATGTGGCGCAGCCTCGCCTCGAGCTCCCGCGGATGGAACGGCGCGAGACAGAAGTCGTCGAAGAGGTCGTCGCGCAGCTCGAGGTCCGGCAGCTGCGACCCGGTCACCATCACGAGCACCCGGCCGACCGGATCCTCGCGACGGCGCAGCGCGCGGCACATCGCCCAGCCGCCGTCGGGATCGTCGTCGCACATCACGACGGCCCCGTCCCAGCCGCCGTCCGGCTGGTGACGGATGGCGTCGTCGCCCAGCGCGAAGTCCTTCCAGCGGTAGCCCGCGAGGTCGAGCGTGCGTGCGAGGTCGATGGGCGGAGGAGAGGGGAAGACGGCGAGCGCGGGGGGCTGGCTCATATCGAGCGCAGGTACCGGTCGGTCTCGAACTGGCTGATGTGGGTCTTGTAGCCGCGCCACTCGGCCCGCTTGTTGCGCAGGAACCACTCGAAGATGTGGTCGCCGAGCGCGTCGGCCACCAGGCTCGACGACTCCATGGTGCGCAGCGCGTC
>JBIIHV010000025.1:0-11455 GCA_044235415.1 Ilumatobacteraceae bacterium
GGCTGTTCTCCACGATGGTGCGCTCGCACTTCGAGCACGGATGTGCGCCGTGGCAACACGCGGCGCTGTCGGGCTGGATCCTCGACCCCGACCGCAAGAAGATGTCGAAGTCGAAGGGCAACGTCGTCACGCCCATCGACCTCTTCGACAAGTACGGGAGCGACGCGGTGCGCTACTGGGCCGCGAGCGCGCGGCCGGGCGTCGACACGGCGTTCAGCGAGGACCAGATGCAGGTGGGCAAGAAGCTCGCCACCAAGCTGCTGAACGCGTCGAAGTTCGTGCTCGGCCTGGGTGGCGGCGACGTCCCCGACGCCGCACCGACCGCCGCGCTCGATGCCGCGATGCTGCAGCGGCTGGCCGGCGTCGTGCGCGACGCCACCTCCGCATTCGAGTCCTTCGACTACGCCCGCGCGCTCGAGCGCACCGAGGAGTTCTTCTGGTGGTTCTGCGACGACTACGTCGAGCTCGTGAAGGCGCGCGCCTATGCGGGAGACGCGTCCGCGCTGTCGTCCCTCCGGCGCGCACTCTCGGCACTGCAGCGGCTGTTCGCGCCCCACCTGCCCTTCGTCACCGACGAGGTGTGGGGATGGTGGCAGGACGGAAGCATCCATGCCTCGACGTGGCCCGATGCCGCGGCACTCGCCGCCGGCGCGACGGAGGATGCCGACCATGAGTTCCTCATCACCGCGGTCTGCGACGTCCTCGCGGCGGTGCGCGGCGCGAAGACCGACGCGAAGGTCTCGCAGCGCGCCGAGGTGGCGCGCATCGATGTCGCGGCAACCGGTGCGCAGCGGCTCGCGATCGAGTCTGCGATCGGCGACCTGCGCAGCGCGGGCAGCATCGCCGAGGTCGCGTTCGGCAACAGCGGGGGCGAGCGTCCCGTGACGTCCGTGGTGCTCGCGCCGCAGGGCGGCGGGCAGTAGTCCCTCGCTAGCCTTGCCCCGGCAATGAACCGCTACCGCAGGCCAGGGCTCCACCGGGCGGTCCTCGCCGTCAACGGCATCGTCGCGGCGCTCCTCGTGCTGATCGGCGCGGTGTTCCTCTGGACGGGGTTCCGCCTCGGCGACCGCAAGGTCGTGCGGCTCGAACGCGACCAGAGCGTGCAGAGCGACGTGGAGATCGCCGCCTCCGACGGGTGGAACCTGACCGAGGGCGACCTGTCCGCGAAGAACTTCCTCGTCACGGGTTCGGACAACGGTGGCTGTGTCGACCCCGACTCCCCCTACGCCGGCGCATTCGCCGACCGCGAGGGCCTCGGTGAGCGCAGCGACACGATCATGATCATCCGCGTCAACCCGCGGGACAACCAGGCTGCCTTCCTGTCGTTCCCCCGCGACCTGTGGGTGAAGATCGGCGGCAGCACCCGCCAGAACCGCATCAACACGGCGTTCGACCGCACCGATCCGAACCGCCTGATCGACACGATCTACCAGAACTTCGGCATCGAGGTCGACCACTACGTCAACATCGACTTCTGCGCGTTCAAGAAGATCGTGGACGCCGTCGGCGGCGTGCGCATCCCCTTCCTCTACGAGACGCGCGACCGCAAGACAGGGCTCTACGTGCCCGGCCCTGCGTGCTTCACTTTCACCGGCGACCACGCGCTCGCCTACGTGCGCTCGCGCTCCGGCTACTCATACCTCGACCCAGAGAAGGGCTCCTGGGAGCGCGACGGAACCGGCGACTTCGGGCGCATCGCGCGGCAGCAGGACTTCATCCGGCGGGCGCTGCAGCGGGCCCTCGACAAGGGTGCGTCGAACCCGGTGGTCGCCAACGAACTGCTCAGCGCCGGGCTCTCCAGCGTCATCACCGACGACAAGCTCAGCCCGACCATGGCACTGCAGCTCGCGCAGGCGATGCGCGACATCAAGACCGGCTCGATCCCGTCGTTCCTGATCGAGGGCACGCCCGAGCAGATCGGGGACCAGTCGGTGCTGATCCCGCGCATCCAGAACGAGACCATGCGCCAGGTGCTCGCGCTGTTCCAGGGAGCCGCGAGCTTCGCCGAGCCCATCGCCGAACCGGCGGAGGGCGGTGGCGGGGCCGGAGCGGCCGTCGCGCCGTCGTCGGGCGCGACCACCACGACCGTCCCCCCGACGACGGTGCCCGCCACCACGACCACCGCGGTGCCGGTGGTGTCACCCCAGCAACTCACGCTGGGCGTGGCGCCTCCCAACGACCCGACCTGCCACTGACCGTCCTGCCACGGACCGCTGGCGCGAGCGCGCCCGGCCCGAACCGGCCTAGAAGACGATGACCCCGCGGATGTTCTCACCATCGCGCATCGCGCGGTAGCCCTCGTTCACTTCGTCCAGCGAATACGTGCGGGTGACGAGACCGTCGAGATCGATCTGCTTCGTGCGGTAGAGATCGAGCAGCTTCGGAATGTCGGCGCGGGGGTTGCCCGAGCCGAACAGCGAGCCGACGACCTGCTTCTCCATCAGCGTCAGCTCGAGGAGGCTCATCGACACCGACGGTTCGAGCAGCGGGTGGATGTTCGTCACCACCACGCGGCCACCCTTCGACGTGAGGTTGAGCGCCTGGCCGATGAGTGAGCCGTCGCCGACGCCCATCGTCATGATGACCTTGTTCGCCATCGCGCCGCGCGTCAACTCGGCGATCATCGGATGCGCCTCGGCCATCGACGACGCCACCGCCGTCGCGCCGAACTGCTTCGCCTTCGTGCGCTTGAACTCGACCGGGTCGATCGCGACGATGTGCCTTGCGCCCGCGAGCCGGGCACCCTGCACGGCGTTCGAGCCGAGGCCACCGACGCCCACGACCGCAACCGTCTCGCCCGCCTTCACGCCCGCCGCATAGACGGCCGAGCCCCATCCGGACACCACGCCGCAGCCCAGCAGGCAGGCCTTGTCGAGCGGCGCGTCGTCGTCGATCTTGATGCAGCTCGACTCGTGCACCACGGTGTGCTCGGCGAACGTGCCGAGGAGGCACATGATGCCGAGGTCCTTGCCGCGAGCGTGGTGGCGCGAAGTGAGGTCGGCGATCTGCTTGCCGCCGCCGAGGTACGCCCCCAGGTCACAGAGGTTCTGGCGACCCGTCGAGCACGACGGACAACGGCCGCACGACGGCACGAAGCCGAACACGACGTGGTCGCCGGGGGCGAGCCACGAGACGTTCGAGCCCACCTGCTGCACGACGCCGGCACCTTCGTGCCCGCCGACGATCGGCAGCTCGAACGGCAGGTCGCCCGTCAGCACGTGCTCGTCGCTGTGGCACATGCCCGACGCGGCCATCTTCACGAGCACCTCGTTGGGGCCGGGTGGATCGAGGTCGATCTCCTCGACGCTCCACGGTGAATTGAGTTCCCACAGCACTGCAGCCCTGGTCTTCATCGTCGGTTCCCCCTCGGCGCACCTGCGCCGCGACCATTGTTGCCCGTTCGGCGGGCGCTGCCAACCCCGGCCGCCGCCCACCCGTGCGCGGCCCGCCCGTGCGGCACCACTACTCTGTCGGCATGGACGACACCACGACGCCGGTGATGGATGCCGACACCCGCGACGGGGCCGCCGCCGAGCCGGTCGCAGGACCCGCCGAGCTCGCGGAGCTGCTGATCGAGGAAATCTCGATCGACGGCATGTGCGGCGTCTACTAGACGCCAGATGCCGCTTGGCCCCGACGACGCCTGCCGCCTCCACCCCGATGTCTCACTGCGCGACGAGCGGTTTGGCGCGCTCGCGTACCACCACGGCAATCGCCGGCTGGTCTTCGTCCGGAGCGCCATGGTGGTCGACGTGCTGAAGTTGCTCGTCGAGCGGCGGCCGCTGTGCGAGGCGCTCGCCGGTGCGGGCGTGCCCGAACCGCAGTGGGCCATCGTGATTGCGGCACTCGAGCGACTGCGCGGATCGGAGATGCTCGATGTCGGCTAGTCCCCTCGTCGCCGAACTGAAGTCGGGTCTCGACGCCCCCATCTGCCTGACGTGGGAGCTCACGTACGCGTGCAACCTGCAGTGCACGCACTGCCTCTCGTCAAGCGGCCGTCGCGATCCGCGCGAGCTCGACACGGCCGGCGCACTCGCCATCCTCGACGAACTGCGCGACCTGAAGGTCTTCTACGTCAACATCGGCGGCGGCGAGCCGATGATCCGGCCGGACTTCTTCGCGATCCTCGAGCACGCCGAGCGGCTCGGCATCGGCGTCAAGTTCTCGACGAACGGCCGCTTCATCGATCCCGTCGCCGCGCGGCGACTCGCGGCCATGCGCTACCTCGACATCCAGGTCAGCCTCGACGGCATCGACGCCGCCACCAACGACGCGGTGCGCGGCGAGGGGTCGTGGGAGGCCGCGATGGCCGCCATGACGAACCTCCGCGACGCGGGCTTCGGGGAGTTCAAGATCTCGGTGGTCGTCACGCGCCACAACGTGCCGCAGTTGGACGGGTTCGCAGCGCTTGCCGACCGGATGGGCGCGCAGCTGCGCGTCACGCGCCTGCGCCCCGCGGGCCGCGGCGCCGACTCGTGGCACGAGCTGCACCCGACGCAGGCACAGCAGCGCGAGCTGTACCAGTGGCTGCTGGCTCGCGGCGAGCGTGTGCTCACCGGCGACTCGTTCTTCCATCTCAACGCGCTCGGCGACCCGCTCCCCGGCCTCAACATGTGCGGCGCGGGCCGCGTCGTGTGCCTCATCGACCCGGTGGGCGACGTCTATGCGTGCCCGTTCGTGATCCACGAGTCGTTCAAGGCCGGATCGGTGCTCGACGACGGCGGCTTCACCCGGGTGTGGAGGGACAGCCCGCTGTTCTCGTCCCTGCGCGAGCCGCAGTCGAAGGGTGCCTGCGAGTCGTGCGGAAATTGGGAGCCCTGCCAGGGCGGCTGCATGGCGGCGAAGTTCTTCACCGGCATCCCGCTCGACGGACCCGATCCGGAGTGCGTGACCGGCCACGGAGAGGCCGCGCTGGCGACCCCCGTGGCGCTCGTGCCGCGCCCGTCGCCCGACCACTCTCGTCGCGCCGCCTCGCGGTAGACAACAATGGGCGGCGTGGACCTCGCACTCGTCGCAGGCGCGCTCGTCGCGTCCTACCTGCTCGGCACGTTCCCCAGCGCGCTGATCGTCGCCAAGCGCGGCGGCATCGACGTCACCGCCGAGGGATCGGGCAACCCCGGCACGTCCAACGTCGTGCGGCTGCTCGGGTGGCGCTACGGCGCCGTCGTGTTCGCGGCCGACGTGCTGAAGGGTTCGCTCGCCACCGCGCTTGGCTGGTGGGTGAGCACGGCCGCACTCGACGGGGGACGCATCTCCGTCATGGCGTTCGCGTGCGGGTATTCGGCGGTGCTCGGCCACACCTTCCCCGCCACCCGCGGGTTCCGCGGGGGCAAGGGCGTGGCCACCGGCGGCGGCTCGATGTACGTGCTCTATCCGCTCGCGAGCCTCGTGCTCTGCATCTCGTGGTTCGTCATCCGCAAGACCACCGGCAAGTCGTCGGTCGCGTCGCTCGTCATCACCATCGGGGTCCCCGTCTACGTCGTCGCGGCACGCGCGGTGCCCGAGGGCAAGTGGTGGGAACTCGCCGCCGTGCTCGGCCTCGCCCTCCTCGTGATCGTCCGGCACCTGCCGAACATCCGCCGCCTGCGCGGTCGCACCGAGCACGCCGCATAGCGCGCGACATGCCCCCCGGCGTCAACGAGTTCCTCGACTGGCTGAAGGACTTCTCGTCGTCGCCCTGGTTCTACCTGATCATCTTCACCGTCGCGCTGCTCGACTCGATCCTCCCGATCGTGCCGAGCGAGACGCTCGTCATCATCGGTGGCGTGGCCGCCGGCGGATCGGCCGCCGACGGATCGCTGAACGTCGCACTCGTCATCGCGTGCGGCGCCCTCGGGGCGTTCTGCGGCGACAACCTGTCGTACGAGATCGGCTCGCGCGCGAGCGATTCGGTCATGCGACGGTTTGCACGGACCGCATCGGGCCGCACCCGCTACGACAAGGTCGTCGAACAGATCCACGAGCGCGGCGGCCTGCTGCTCGTCACCGCGCGGTTCATCCCCGGCGGCCGCACCATCCTCACCCTCGCGTGCGGCATCACCGGGCAGCCGCGCACGTGGTTCGTCAGGTGGGCGTCCATCGCCGCCGCGATCTGGGCCACCTATGCCGCGATGCTCGGATACCTCGGCGGGCGGACCTTCCAGGACAACCACACGCTCGCGTTCGGCGTTGCGTTCGGCACCGCGGTCAGCGTCACCGTCGTCATCGAGGCGGTGCGCTGGGCGCTGAAGCGGCGGGCGGGCGAGTAGACGTGCGGGGGCCGCGCTGGGTCGTCGACCGGACGTGGCGTCGGACCGGCACCGTGCTCGAGGCGGGATCGCCACTGCGGGTGTTTCGCACGTCGCCCGCGGGGCTCGCCGCGCTCGAGCGACTCGAGCACGGGCTCGAGCCGCTGTCGGCCGACGCGCCGCTCGTGGACCGGTTGATCGACGCCGGCGCGCTCCATCCGCTCGTCGAGCCCGACCACGACCGGCTGCGTGCGACGACCGTGGTCATCCCCGCGCGGGTCGCCGACGCACGCGATGCGCAGCGGCTGGCGCGGCTCGTCGCCGCGGTCGCGCCCGTCCCGACGATCGTGGTCAGCGATGCCTCGCCCCACCGCCTGCCCGAGCTCGCGTGCCGGACCATCGTGCGCAAGGTGCGTGGAGGGCCGGGGGCCGCACGCAACACCGGACTCGCCGAGGTGGAGACGCCGTTCGTCGCGTTCATCGACCTCGACGTGCACGCGACCGCCGGCGACCTCGCGGCACTGCTCGGCTACTTCGACGATCCGCGCACCGTGCTGGCGGCGCCGCGCGTGCGCTCGGTGCCGCACGACGGCGCGCTCGCCCGCTACGAGCGCGTCCGCTCGCCGCTCGACCGCGGGCCCGACGACGGGCTCATCCGTCCCGCATCTCGCGTGCCGTGGGTGCCGGCGGCCGTGCTCGTCTGCCGGACCGCGGAGGTGCGCGACGCCGGCGGGTTCGACCCGTCGCTGCACGCGGGCGAGGACGTCGACCTCGTCTGGCGACTCGGCGACGCCGGCTGGCGCTGCCGCTACGCACCCGACGTCGAGTGCGGGCACGAGCCGCGCAACGACATCCCCGCGTTCGTGGCGCAGCGCTACCGCGACGGCCGCTCCACCGCGCCGCTCGCACTGCGCCACCGATCTCGCCTCACGCCGATCCGCATGTCGCGCAGCGAGGCCGCATGGTGGTGCGCCTCGGCGGCGTGGACGCCGCTGGCACTGCTCGCCGGCCTCGCCACCAGCACACTTCGCCTCTCGCGTCGGCTCGGCGAGCGCGGCGTTCCCCACGAGTCGCTGCGCCTCGCCGCCACCGCGCAGGTCCGCACCGCGCGCCACGTCTCCCGCGCGCTGGCGCGACCCTGGCTGCCGGCGCTCCTCGTCGCGGCACTCGTCTCCCGGCGCGCGCGGGGCGTGCTTGCAGCCGCGGCGCTGCTGCCCGCCATCGTCGACTGGTGGCGGACGAAGCCGGGGCTCGACCCCGCACGGTTCGCGGCGCTGTCGGTGCTCGACGACGCGAGCCACGCAGCCGGCATCGCTGCGGGCGCACTCGCGCACCGCACCGCCGCACCGTTCGTGCCCGATCTGCGCACAAGCGGCGGCGGCGGCGCGACCGTCGATCCCTCGGCTCCCGTCGCCCCCTCCGCCGCCGGCACCCGCCGGTACGGTGGGGAGGCATGACGCTGCGGCTGCAGGTAGACCGCGCCGACTGGCTCGCCCACATCGAGCGCACGGCGGCCGCCCACCCCGGACTCGTACCCGTCGTGAAGGGGAATGGATACGGCTTCGGCATTCCCCTCCTGTGCGCGCACGCGCTCGGGCTGTCGGGCACCGTCGCCGTCGGATCGGTGTTCGAGGCGCGCCACGTGCCGCCGACCCACGACGTCCACGTCCTCACGCCGCTCGGACCCGGCATTCCCGCCTCCGACGTACCGGACAACGCCATCCTCACCGTCGGCTCGACGTGGCACGTGCAGGTGCTGGCCGGAGCGGGCTGGCGCGGGCGCGTCGCGGTGAAGCTGCGGTCGTCGATGCAGCGCTACGGCGCGGTTCCCGGTGACGTCGACGAACTCCGTTCGGCGGCGGCCGACGCGGGGCTCGAACCCGTCGCATGGTCGCTGCACCTGCCCCTCGACGGCGACGAGGCATCGCGCGCCGACGAGGTTCGGGCGTGGATCGGGCGCACCGACGGCGACCTCCCGCTGTACGTGAGCCACCTGTCGGCCGACTCCGCGGCGGCGCTGCGGCGCGACCACCCTCGGCGCGAGATCCGCACGCGGCTCGGCACCGGCCTGTGGCTCGGCGACAAGTCGATGCTGCACCTCGCGGCCGACGTGCTCGACGTGCACCGCGGCGCGTCGGGGCGTGCGGGCTACCGGCTCTCGGAGGTGCCCGACGGCTCGACGATCGTGCTGGCAGGAGCCGGCACGAGCCACGGCGCGTTCCCGGACGGCGACGGCCGCAGCCCCTTCCACTTCGCGCAGCGCCGACTCCCCCTGATCGAGCCGCCGCACATGCACACCTCGATGCTCGTCGTCGCCGACGGCGGACCGTGCCCGGAGCCGGGCGACCTGCTCGACGCGCAGCTGCCGCTCACCCGCTCGCACCCCGACGTCGTCGAATGGTCGTGACGGCGGCTGCGCCGGTCCGCGTACCGGGCGTCGACGCGGTGCGCGCCGTCGCCATCGCCGGCGTGGTGGCGATGAACTACCACGCCTACCTGAACCCGCGCCTCGCATGGCGGCCCGTCGACCCCTCGCTGCTCGAGCGGACGATCAATCCGCTGACCGGTCCGTTGACCACGCGGTTCGCCGCCGCGTTCGTGCTCGTCGCGGGCATCGGCGTGAGCCTCTTCGCGTGGGGACGGCCCGACCTCGCGCGGCGGAGGATCGTGCTGCTGCGGCGCGGACTCCTGCTCTACGGCGCCGGTGCGGTGCTGAACTGGGTGTGGCCGGGCACGATCCTGTTCTTCTACGGCGCCTACTTCGTCGTCGCCGCGCTGATCTGCGGCTGGGCGACGCGGCGCGTGGTCGTGATCGGCGCAGCCAGCGCGCTCGCGGCGGCGGCGATCGACCTGTGGCGCACCTGGCGCGAACTCGGCGGCCACTCCACCGCGTGGCTGTCGCCGAGGCCGGACGGCCCGCGCAACCTGCTCCTGCGCACCTTCGTGGACTACACGCACCCGCTGCTGCCGTGGCTCGCGTTCCTCTGCCTCGGCATCGTCGTGGGACGGAACCTCGGCACCATCGACGCGTGGAGGAGGCGCGCCGCTGCTGCGGCGGCCGTCGTGCTCGTCGCCGTCGTCACGGTGCGCACGTTCGTCCGGCCGGACGGCGACCGCGACGCCGACGTGCTCGTGCGCACCGCCCTCTCCACCGACCCATACGACCGCGGGTTGCTGTTCACCGCGTCGGCCGGCGCGACGGCGCTGATGGCCCTCCTCGTCGTCACCGCCGTCGTGCGCCATGACGGCCCGCTGTCGCGCGCCGGACGGATGTCGCTGTCGGTGTACGTGGGTCACGTGTTCTTCTTCCACTTCTTCGTCAACTGGCTGGCGGCCGTGCCCCGCGAGAGCGCGACCGCCGCGCTCGTGCTCTCGGCGGCGTACCTGATCCCCGCGCTCGCAACGGCGGCGTGGTGGGCGCGGGTGCACGGCACCGGTCCGGTCGAGCGCGCGTACCGCACGATCGGCGGCTAGTCCGTGCCGAGCGAGTGGATGCTCGCCCTGCGCGACGAGATGGCGAGGCCGTACTTCGCGGAGCTGCAGCAGTTCGTCGCCGGGGAGCGCCGCCACCACGAGGTCTACCCGTCCGAGCCCGACACGTACGCCGCGCTGCGCCTCACGCCGCTGCCGGCGGTTCGCGCGGTCATCCTCGGACAGGACCCGTACCACGGCCCCGGGCAGGCGCACGGCCTCGCGTTCTCCGTACGGCGCGGCACGCCGATTCCGCCGTCGCTGCGCAACATCTTCGCCGAGCTGCGCGACGACCTCGCCGTGCCCGTCCCGCGCCACGGCAACCTCGCGCACTGGGCCGCGCAGGGCGTGCTGCTGCTCAACACGACGCTGACCGTCCGCGCCGGTGCCGCTGCATCGCACCAGGGCCGCGGATGGGAGACGTTCACCGACGCGGTGATCCGCCTCGTCGCCGCACGGCCCGAACCGGTGGCGTTCGTGCTGTGGGGCGCCGCCGCGCGCCGGAAGAGGCCGCTCGTCGCCGCGCACCACCTCGTCGTCGAGTCGGCGCACCCCTCGCCGTTGTCGGCGTCGAACGGCTTCTTCGGGTCGCGGCCGTTCTCACGCATCGACGAGTTCCTCGCGTCGCACGGCCGCGGATCCGTCGTCTGGGGCGAACCCGACTCGGCTGGATCGGTAGGTTGAACGGGTGGGATCGGTGCGCCGCACGCAGTTCATCCGGCGCTCCGCCTCCGACGTGTGGCAGCTGGTCGGGGATCCCGGGCGCCTGCACGAGTGGTTCCCCATCACCTCGACCAAGGTGGAGGGTTCGAAGCGGTGGATCACGCTGCCGTCGGGCATCACGTTCGAGGAGGACATCGTCACCCTCGACCACGAGTTGCGGCGCTTCCAGTACCGGATCGTCAACAACCCGATCGTCACCTTCCACCTGGCGACGGTCGACGTGATCGAGGACGGTCCTGACCGCTGCCTCGTGTCGTACTCGACCGACATGGAGCCCGAGGTCCTGGCGCTGCCGATCGGCGGCGCCGCGGGGCAGGCGCTGCGGCGACTGCAGGAGATCTACGAGGGGTAGGCATGGGCCGAAAGATCCTGTTCGTCACCACCGACCAGCAGCGCTACGACGCGCTCGGCTGCAACGGAGGGAACGTCGCGCGCACCCCCACCATCGACGCACTGGCTGCGCGCGGCACGGTGTACGACCGCGCCCATCCCCAGAACGTCGTGTGCATGCCGTCGCGCTCGACGATGATCACCGGCCAGCACGTCTCGACGCACGGGGTGTGGATGAACGGGGTGCCGCTGCCCGACGACGCCCCGAGCATCGCCGCCGTGCTGCACGGCGCGGGCTACGCGACTGCGCTCATCGGCAAGGCCCACTTCGAACCGGTGCTCGATCCGTTCCTCCGCTTCACCGAGGGGCGCATCGGCTTCGAAAGGCGCACCGAACTCGAGCACCCGCACCGTGGCTTTGCGCACATGGAGCTGGCGACGCACGGCGCCGCGGGCCAGTTGCACTATTCGCAGTGGCTCCGCGAGCACCATCCCGAGCACGCGTTCAGCTACTACTCGGTCATCGACCGCGAGCTGCAGGTCAACGCGGAAGGAGGCGGCGACACGGGTGCGCCGCAGGTCAAGCACAACCCGATCCCTCGCGACTGGTACCACACCGACTGGGTCGCGGAGCGCACGATCGCATGGCTCGACTCCCTGCCCGCCGACCGCGACTGGTTCTGCTGGATGAGCTTCCCCGATCC